>CAZPYZ010000006.1:3414-22195 GCA_964590215.1 uncultured Dehalococcoidia bacterium
CTGCCACCAATGCCCCTTTCCCTTCCTCCAGGACTATGACTGGTCCGCCGGGTGGAGGCGGTTCGCAGTAGGCCGGGATCGAGCGAACCAGTGGCAGCAGGATGTTCAGGTCTACGGCAATAGGGAGAGCTAGCCGCGGTGACCGGCTCCCTGGTCAGTATAGCGGAGGACCGGATCGCAGCGCGGCGACGGAGGGGGCTAATGGGCTCAAGCTGCCCTTGCTCGGTAGCAGAGTCATGAGGCGACCCTACCCCATCTGGTAACAATTACTATGGGGCGGAACGCTCCCTTTCCGTATAAGGCGGATCGGTCCTTGACAGCCCCATCGGCCGGGTCTTATTCTACGCGTCGCTGCTTAGGGAGCCCTAACTTTTCGCCTACTTACACCCTAATATCAAGGGTAGGGTCGGTGAAGAGCTATCCGGGTTGCCAAGTGATCGCAACGTAAGGAGGTACCCCCGATGAAGGGCTTACTTGGGCTCGCCCTCTCCGTAGTCGCCCTCTCTGGACTGATCGCGTGCGCACCGTCCGCGCCGGCTGGCTCGGACGCCGGTGTCAGTGCGCCTACCACGCTCACCGTGTACTCGGCCCGTGAGGAGGCGCTGATACAGCCGATCATCGACCAGTTCAAAGAGGCCACCGGCCTCGATGTCCGGGTGAAGTATGGTGCGAATCCTGAACTGGTGGCCGCGATCAAAGAAGAGGGGCGGAACTCCCCCGCCGATGTCTTCCTCGCGACGGATGCAGGTGCACTTCAGGCTCTGGTCGACGGGCTGGCCCCGCTGCCCAAGACCATCCTGGACGCGGTGCCCTCCGCAATGCGTGACCCGGACGGGCGCTGGGTGAGTCTATCCGGCCGCGCTCGGGTCGTCGCCTATAACACCACCAAGTTCAAGGAGTCGGACCTGCCGGCCTCTATAACCGACTACACGGACCCAAAGTGGAAGGGACGGATCGGCTGGTCGCCGGTCAACGGCTCGTTCCAGGCGTTCATCACGGCGATGCGGGTGACCAGGGGGGAGGAAGCAGCCAGGCAGTGGATTAATGGCATCAAGGCCAACGACCCGAAGTCGTACAGCAACAACACCGGAATCGTGGACGCCGTCGCAAAGGGCGAGATCGACGTCGGCTTCGTTAATCACTACTATCTGTTCCGGTTCCTGGCGGAACGCGGCGAGTCCTTCCCTGCCCGGAACTACTACTTCAAGAACGGAGACATCGGTGGCCTCATGCTCGCCAACGGCGCCGCTGTGCTTTCCACTACCAAAAACCCGGAGGCTGGGTACCGGTTCATCTCCTTCATGCTGGCGCCCGCGGGACAGCAGTACTTCACCAGTAAGACCTACGAGTACCCCTTGGTAACCGGGGTCGCGACTTCCCCCTTGCTGCCGCCCTTCAAGGATCTGAAGCTCTTCGAGATTGACCAGATCAAGCTGGGCGATACTGCAGGTACCCAGAAGCTTCTCCGAGATACCGGCGTGCTGCCCTAGTGTTCGCGCCGGCCTCGTCATACCGCAGCGCGGCAATCTCTTAGCCCGTGCAAACGACGCTCCCTGCCAGGGCGGCGGTCAGACTGGGATGGGGGGACCGGTTCGCCGGTCCCCCTTTGGTCCTCTGGGTCCCAGCGGCGCTGGTGACCGCGGTGCTGCTCCTGCCCATCGCCTACCTCATTGTCCGGGCCTCGGGAGCCTCCGCGGAGGTCTGGGAAAGTCTGTTTCGGCCTCGAACACTGGAGATCCTGCTGCGGACGGTGGTCCTCATTGCCGCTGTTGGCTCGCTTTCGGTAGCCCTGGCGGTCCCGCTGGCATGGTTAACGGTGCGCACGGACCTCCCTTATCGCCGCGTCAGCGCGGTTCTCGCGGCTCTCCCCTTGGTGATGCCCAGTTACGTCGGCGCCTCCCTCTTGATTTCAGCTCTGGGACCACGGGGGACCTTGCAAGGGATCTTGCAAGAGCCCTTCGGTGTGGAACAGCTCCCATCCCTGTACGGCTTTCCCGGAGCTGCCCTGTGTCTTACCCTTCTGAGCTACCCCTATGTCTATCTCGGCGTCCGGGCTGCGCTCTGGAAGCTCGATCCAAGCCTGGAAGAGGCCGCCCGCAGCCTCGGCAGGTCGGCGGGCCAGACCCTCTTCCAGGTTGTCCTGCCGGCGCTGCGGCCGGCCATCGCGAGCGGGTTCCTCCTCGTGGCGCTCTACGTCCTCAGCGACTTCGGGGCCGTCGCCCTGTTCCGGTACGAGACCTTCACCTGGGCCATCTACCTGCAATACCGGGGCGCTTTCGATCGCACCGGGGCTGCGGCGCTGTCCTTGGTCCTGGCCCTGCTGGCCCTTGCGCTGCTGCACGGTGAGATAGCGACACGCGGCGCCGACCGCTACGCCAAGGTGGGTTCCGGAGTGGCCCGCGCGCCCCGGATCGCCCGCCTGGGGCCCTGGCGCTGGCCGGCCTTCGCCCTATGCGCGCTGCTACTTGCCCTTGCCCTGGGCCTCCCCGTCGCGGTCCTGGCCCACTGGATCGTTTTGGGGGTGATGGCCGGAGAAAGGCTGGACCCTGTGTGGCAGCTCGCGGCCAACTCCGTCTACGTCTCCGCCATCGCCGCGGCTGTCACGACTGGCGCCGCACTCCCCGTCGCCGTGCTCATCGTGCGGTTCCGCAGCGTTTTCTCGCGAGGCATAGAGCAGGCCTCATACGTCGCCTTTGCTCTGCCGGGTATTGTTATCGCCCTTGCTCTGGTGTTTTTTGGCGCTCAATATGCGCCCTTCATTTATCAGGCGCTCCCATTACTGGTCCTGGCCTACCTTATTCACTTCCTCCCGACCGCCCTGGGTTCGCTCCGGGCCGTGCTGCTGAATGTAAACCCAAATGTCGAGGAGGCCGCCCGCAGCCTGGGCCGGAATGCACTGGGTACGCTGCTTGAAGTGACGGTTCCCATGGTCCGCCCCGGGCTGTTCGCCGGCATGGCTATGGTGTTCTTGCTTACAATGAAAGAGCTTCCCGCCACTTTATTGTTGAGTCCCATCGGTTTCAAGACCTTGGCTACCTCGGTATGGTCCTTCGCCGAGGCGGGCTTCTTCGCCCGCACGGCCTTTCCTACGCTGGTGCTCCTGGCGGTATCCTCCATACCGATGGTCTTCCTCATCGCCAGGGGCTCGCGGTGATCAAATCTGGCATGACCGTGCGCCGGGCAGTCATCGAGCTCCGAGGGGTGGCCAAGCGGTTCGGGCGGGAAGCCCCCGCGGTGGAGGACTTGACCTTGGCCGTGATGGAGGGGGACCTCGTGGTGCTGCTGGGTCCCTCCGGCAGCGGCAAGACAACCACGTTGCGCCTTATCGCCGGCTTCGAGCGCCCCGATGCAGGCGAAGTCTGCATCGGAGGGCGCCTGGTGGCCTCCCCGGGCTGCTACGTTCCCCCTGAGGCTCGCGGCGTCGGCATCGTGTTCCAGGATTACGCCCTCTTTCCCCATCTGACCGTGGGCGAGAATATCGCGTTTGGGCTTCATGGCAGGGAATGGGGTCGGGGGTCCCGTGACGAGCGGTTACGCAAGATGCTGGCCCTGGTCGGGCTGACCGGGCTCGAGAAGCGTTACCCACATCAGCTGTCCGGGGGACAGCAGCAGCGGGTGGCTCTGGCTCGTGCGCTGGCGCCGGGACCCGCCGTCGTACTCCTGGACGAGCCTTTCAGCAACCTTGATACCGCCCTGCGGGCCAGAGTGCGGGCCGAGGTGGCGGAGATACTCCGGGCCGCCGGCGCCACCGCAGTGTTCGTGACTCATGACCAGGAGGAAGCCCTCAGCATGGCCGACCAGGTCGCCGTCATGTCGAGGGGAAGGATCCTTCAGATGGCCGGCCCGGACGAACTCTACCAGCGACCGGTCAGCCGGGAGGTGGCAGCCTTCGTCGGCGAGGCGAACTTCCTGGCCGGAGCCGCTCGAGCGGGGCTCGTCGAGTGTGAGTTGGGGGTTATCCCCTGTCACGACGCGCCCGAGGGGGCTGTTGACCTGCTGGTGCGCCCCGAGTATGTCCTTCCGCGCGCCGACGGGGACGGTGTTGGAGAGTTGGTGGCCAAGGAGTTCTACGGCCACGATCAGCTCTTCACGGTCCGCTTGGATTCCGGCACATTGATACGGTGTCTCGTTGGACAGCGGCGGGTGGAGAGCCGGCTGCGGACCGGCCAGCGAGTGCGCCTGGAGGTCAGCGGCGAGGCCATTGCCTATCCGCGGAGCTGACGCTTCCGGCCTTCTGCTATACTGCGAACGTGCCTGGCTCCTACGCTCTGGACGACTACCTGGAAGCAATCTACATATTGGAAACCGAGGGGGTCGCCGTCATCGGCGCCCGCGTTGCAGATTTCCTGGGGATAACGGCGCCTTCCGTCACCGAGGCCTTGCACCGGCTGGCGAAGCGGGGCTTCCTAACACTCGGAGAGCACCACACCATCAGCCTGACCTCGCAGGGGCGGGACCACGCGGAAGCCCTGGTCCGGAAGCACCGCATCGCCGAGCGCTGGCTCACTGATGTCCTGGGATTCGACTGGGCCCAGGCGGATGTGGAGGCCAGCAAGCTGGCCCACGCGTTCTCCCTGGACGTGGCCGACCGCCTCTCCAAGTTGATGGCGGACCCAAAGACCTGCCCCCACGGCAACCCCATCCCGGGCAACTCTGCTACCCCAGCTCATCCCGGTCCGAGGCTCGACAGTGTACCCGAGGGCTCCCAGACCGTGGTCGAGCGGGTCGTGGAGCATGCGGAGGTGGACTCCAAGCTGCTCCACTACCTCTGGCGACACGGCATCCTTCCCGGCGTGCGCCTGACCGTGAGAGATAAGGTGCCCGGAGCGGGCACCGTTGTCGTGCTGCGGGACGGTGAGGAGATCGCGCTGGGGATGAGCGCGGCAAATAAGATTGAAGTGAGCGAGGTGAAATAGCCTGATGCCCATCTATGAGTACCGCTGCAGCTCTTGCGGCCATCGTTTCGATGTCCGCCAGAGTTTCTCCGACGACCCGTCCACCGTCTGCCCTCAGTGTCAGGCCGCGGCCCAGCGAGTGCTCCAACCGGTCGGGATCGTGTTCAAAGGCAGCGGCTGGCACGTCACCGACTATCGCAGCAGCCGTGCCAGCGGCAGCAACGGCGCCAGCGGCGGCTCAGAGACCGGAACCACCGAAAGCAAGTCCGAGCCCAAAAGCGAAGTGAAGAAGAGCGAGACGCCGGCCGCGAGTAGTAGTCCATAGTGCAGAGGCCCGCCCGCAGGCGGTCCCTCCGGGCACGCGACAAGGCTACGACCAACCGCTCGTGAAGGCCCTCATCCAGCGCGTGCGTCAGGCGCAGGTGGCTGCCGGGGGCGACATCATTGGTTCCATTGACCAGGGGCTGCTCGTACTATTGGGCGTTGGCCACGGCGACACCGATCGCCACGCACGGCGCCTGGCTCAACGAACCTCCCAGCTTCGCATCTTTCCCGACGAAGCCGGCCGGTTCAACCGGTCGGCGCTAGACGTTCGTGGCGGCTTCCTCGTCGTCAGCCAGTTCACCCTCATGGCTGATACCCGCAAAGGTAACCGCCCTAGCTTCGCCGACGCCGCTCCACCAGAGGTGGCGGAGCCCCTCATTCAGTGTTTCGTCGCGGCGCTTCGAGGCACTGGGCTGCCCGTCGCCACCGGGCGGTTCGGCGCTCACATGGTGGTGAGTCTCGAAAATGACGGACCAGTGACCATTATGTTGGAGGCGGGGGGGTGACGTTAACCACGGGGAGCAGCCGCCCCCGCCTGCCCCAACAGCCGGGGGCGGCTGTGCCCCATGCGTCCCGGCCCCCCGGAAGCGTCCGCCTCCTCCGTCTGGGTGGTGTGTTCGTAGCGTCCAGTGCAGTCGGCCTGGTCTTCGCGGTGGTCCAACTTTCCCTGCAGGCTGCTCGGACCGTCGTGTATCCTGCCCGGCAGCTTCCGCAAACCACCCCCGCGGCGTACGGGATGCCCTTTGAGCGGGTGGAGTTTCCTAGCTACGATGGAACCTCCCTGCGCGGCTGGTACATTCCCCGCGGGCCCTCCGCCATCGTCCTCGCCCATGGCCATGGCGGGGCGAAACAGGACATGCTGGACCACGCGGTCTACCTGCAGGCCGCGGGTCACTCCGTGCTCATGTTCGATTTTCGCGCCGCGGGCGAGAGTGACGGTGCCCATTCGACCCTGGGGTACCTGGAATGGCAGGATCTGGTGGGCGCCGCCCGCTTCTTGGCGAGCAGACCTGATGTGGATGGCCACCGCCTGGGCTTGCTTGGCGTCTCGGCGGGCGCAGCCGCCGCATTACAGCTGGGTCAGGATGCGCGCCACTTCAAGGCTGTGGTTGCGGACTCCTCCTTCGCCACCGCAGACACGCTGGTGGGACGCTTCGACCGGTGGTTTCGCCTTCCAGCGTGGCCGTTCTCCGTCTCGGTTCCCTGGGCAATCCACCATTACGTGGGCATAGTGCCCAGCGCGGTCGCACCGGTGAAGGAGATCCCTCGCATCTCGCCCACCCCAGTGCTCATCATCCACGGCGGGTCCGACATAGGTATTCCGCCGGAGGACGCCTATCGCCTCTACGAGGCCGCAAGGGAGCCAAAGGAACTGTGGGTCATCGCGACAGCAGCTCACGCCGGGGGCCATGGGGTGGCGACAGCCGAGTATGAAGCTCGTGTCCTCGGGTTCTTCGGCCGTCACCTGGCTGGTTCCTAAATCACCAGGAAGTGAGGAAGTAAGGAAATCAGGAAGTAAGCGCCACCCCGCCCTCACTTCCTCACTTTCTACCTAAGGGTCGTGTTTGACGCCCGCGCGAACCCATGGGTATAGTTGAGACGCCCTTGAACCGGACACGTGCAGGAGAGGTTATGGCGGACAGGAAAGCGGAAACGTTAGGGGAGCTGAAGGCCTCAGGGTACCGGGTGCTCTCCGTCAAGGCGGAGCTGCGGAAGAATCTGATGCAGAGGATCCGCAAAGACGACGCCTTGGTCCACGGCATCATCGGGTACGAGGAGTCGGTCCTTCCCCAGATCGAGAACGCAGTCCTGTCCGGGCAGGACATGATCCTCCTGGGCGAGCGGGGACAGGCCAAGAGCCGAATCATTCGATCCCTGGCGAACCTGTTGGACCCGGAGATCCCCATCGTCGCCGGATGCGAGATAAACGATAATCCTTACGCCCCCATCTGCCTCGCCTGCCGGACCCTGGTTGCCGAGCGGGGAGACGAGACCCCCGTCGCATGGCTGCCCCGGGATAAGCGCTATGGGGAGAAGCTGGCCACGCCTGACATCACCATCGCCGACCTGATTGGCGAGGTGGACCCCATCAAGGTCGCGGAAGGCCGTTATCTGTCCGATGAACTGACCATCCACTATGGGCTGATTCCCCGGACCAACCGCGGCATCTTCTGTATCAACGAACTCCCGGACCTGGCGGAGCGTATCCAGGTGGGCCTGCTGAACATCTTGGAAGAACGAGACGTTCAGATCCGCGGCTATCGCATCCGGCTTCCCCTGGACCTCTATCTCGCGGCCACGGCCAACCCTGAGGACTACACCAACCGGGGCCGCATCATCACCCCACTCAAGGACCGCTGTGGCTCCGAGATCCGGACCCACTATCCACGCACTATCGCCACTGAGATGGAGATCGTGGACCAGGAGCGCATGGATTTCCCCGATGACGAGATCAAGACCGTCGTTCCGGATTTCATGAAGGAGATCGTGGCTGAGATCACCCACCTCGCCCGGCGCAGCCCTGATATCAATCAGCGCTCCGGCGTCAGCGTGCGCGTCTCTATCTCCAACTTCGAGAACATTGCCAGCAGCGCCTTGAAGCGCGCGATCCGCCTCAATGAAAAAGTCGCCGCGCCGCGGATCACGGACCTACCGTCTATAGTGGCCTCCACCTCCGGCAAGATCGAGCTGGAGAGCGTTGATGAAGGCAGGGAGGAGCACATCGTCGACAAATTGGCCCAGGCTGCCGTCCTCAACGTCTTCAACCGGTACTACACCCTGCCGGACCTGGAGCCCATCGTGGCCCGCTTCGACAAGGGCTTTACCATGGAAGTCGCGGAGACCATGACCAGCAGCGAGTACCAGCGGGCGGTGGCCCAGGTCCCGGGCCTTGGTGAGGCCGTCACCAAACTCCTCCCCGGTTCAGAGCCCGCCGAAATCGCCTCCGCCGTGGAGTTCGTGCTGGAAGGGCTGCACCTCAATAGAAAGCTGAATAAGGACAAGGTTACCGGCCGGGCCCAGTACCGCGGTTACCATGCCTTCTTGTAGCTATCCCTGGGAGCGCGGGCATCCCCCCGGGCCGCGGTCGGTGTGACGTTTACCTATAGGTATTCCGGCTGGGACGGCAGCCAGGATCTCCTTCAGCTCGACCATGAAGACCTCATGGCGGAGCTTTCCGATTACCTCCTGGCCCAGGGTGATGTCCAGTCGGCCTTGCGCATGCTGATGCAGCGAGGCTCCCGCAACAACCCCATGTTGGGGCTGCAAGAGCTGCTTCAGCGCCTCCGCAACCAGCGGCAAAAGACCCTTGACCAGTACAACATGTCCTCTCTGGTGGATGACATCCGCCAAGAGCTGGAGCAGATCCTGCAGACAGAGCGGGAAGGAATTAACCGCCGAGTCGAAGAAGCGCGCCGGCGACTGGCCCAGGCCAACGAGGAGACGCACCGTGATCCGAGCCCCGACCGTGAGGGAGGGGTCCGCCCCGACGCTCTGAGCCCCGACCGTGAGGCAGGGGTCCAGGGGTTGGGGGAGGAGGTCCTCGATCCCGAGGCCGCCCAGCGCCTCGCAGATTTCCTGCAGCAGTTGGCTGAGCAGAAGCTAGAGTTCCTGGACCATCTCCCCGAGAACATGGGGAACGCCCTGAACGCCCTCGCCCACTACGATTTCCTCGACCCCGAGGCGAAGCGGCAGTACGACGAGCTGATGGAGAAGCTGCGCCAGCAAGTCAGCCAGAGCATGTTCGATCAGCTCCAACAGGGCCTCAACGACATGGGTACTCCGCAGAACAAGTCCCTCAGCGAGATGCTCCACGACCTTAATGACCTGCTCCGCCAGAAGCTGGAGGGCCAGGACACGGCTCAGGGGTTCCAAGACTTCCTTCAAAAGTGGCAGCAGCAGCTGGGCGACAATCCCCCCTCCAGTCTTGAGGACATGCTTGAAGGCCTGCGACAGCGAATGCGCCAGATGCAAAACGTCATGGAGTCCCTCTCTTCGCACCAGCGCTCCGAATTGGAGAGCCTGCTGGATAACATGATGGCCGATATGAACCTTCGTCAAGAAATGGCCGACTTGGCCGAGGCCATCAACCAGTTGATGCCCCAGGAACGGGGCCAGCGCCACCCCTTCCGGGGCGACGAGAACCTGGACCTGCAGCAGGCGATGCACCTTATGGAGCAGCTTGGGCAGATGGAGGAACTGGAGAAGGCCCTCCGTCGGGCGCAGTATGGTGAGGGCGTCGAGCATCTGGACCCGGAGCGGCTTCGCAAGCTGCTGGGAGAGGAAGAGGCCCAGAGCCTTGAGGCCCTGAAGAGCATCGCTAAAGAGTTGGAGCAGGCCGGCTATATCCGGCGGGATGGGGACCGCCTCGAGCTCACCGCGAGAGGGATGCGGAAGATAGGCCAGAAGGCCCTGCGGGACATCTTCGATCGCTTGAAGCAGGACCGCTTTGGCAACCATCCGATGGAGCGGCGCGGACCGGGGACCGAGCGCCTGGACGAGGCAAAGCGGTACGAGTACGGCGATCCCTTTTTTCTGGATCTCCAGCGCACCGTGCTCAACGCGGTGGAGCGAGGCGGGCCCGGCGTGCCGGTAAGCCTGGACTCAAAAGACTTCGAGGTCTTTCGTGCGGAGCACCAGACCCAGAGCTCCACCGTCCTGATGTTGGACCTGAGTTGGTCCATGGCCCGGCGTGGGAGCTTCTATGCGGCGAAGAAGGTCATCCTGGCGCTCCACAATCTGATCCACACCCAATTCCCCCGGGACAACATCTACATCGTGGGCTTCTCCACCTACGCTCGGGAGCTAAAGGCCGAGCAACTGCCCTATATCACCTGGGACCAGGCAGAACCCTACACCAACATGCAGCAGGGGTTGATGATCTCCCAGAAGCTCTTATCCCGGCACAAGGCGGGCACCAAGCAGATCCTGATGATCTCCGACGGCGAGCCCACGGCCCACATCGAGCGCGGCCAGATATTCCTGGGTTACCCGCCCAGCCCTCGGACCATTACCGAGACCCTTCGAGAGGTGCGCCGCTGCACGCGCGAGGGGATTGTCATCAACGTGTTTATGCTGGACAAGAGCTACTACCTCAAGGAGTTCGTCGACCAGCTAACGAAGATCAACCGCGGCCGCGCCTTCTATACCTCCCCTGAAACCTTGGGCCAGTACGTCATGGTGGATTACCTCACCGGCAAGAAGCGCCGCATCGCTTAGAAGGTAGGGGCGGGGTAACGCAAATTCTGTTCACCGTGTGAGTAGTGCGTAGGGACTGGTGAGAAGGTGGGGGCCGTCCCCTACTCACGACGCACCACGCACGACGTCCAGCTCCGGCTTTCAGGTTCACCTGGCTAGGCTTAGGCTTAGGCCTACCGGCTAACCGTCCCCTTCGGTCCGCTGATCCTTCATCAGCTCTCTCACATCCTGGAGGCACTGTCGCACCCGTTCCAACCCTTGGTCCCCTGGTCCTGCCCAGGCCGGGCGGTAGCCAGGGTCGCGCTCCATCCTCCGAACGGTGTCCCGAAGCGCAGCCTCCAGGGTGAGATAGACACGGCGCGCGGCCACTCGATCCATTCAGTCACCTCCGACCTGGCTTCGCCGGTCCTCTGGTGTTCCCAATCCTTCGGCACCGCCGCGGCCCGCTGATAAACTACCCCCGCATGGCAGACGGTGATAGCTGCCCGGCAACTGCCGCACGATGAGCGGACCGGATGAGCTTTACCGCAACTGACGTGTCCAGGTTCGCGGCATTGATGCAGAGGTCGTACAAGCCGGCGTTGAGCCAGTGCACCTTGTAGTAGGTCCGGAAGTAATCGAGCCTGCTCTTGTCGTCTTCCGTAACCCGTCGTTCCGCCTCGGCGCGCCCCAGCCCTTCATGCTCTTGCAGTCGCCGGACCCTGAGATCGAAGGGCGCTGTCACCAGGACTTTGAAGACGTACGGCAGGTCCCGCAGGACGATGGAACCCCCCTGTGCCACGATCACGGCATCGGAATCCTGAGCCATCCCCCGCATGACGTCTTCCACCAGGTGGCGGTAGTCATCCCTTGTCATGGCCTCGTAAAAGGGCCGCTCGATACCGGTCATCTCCGCCTCGTCAACGCCGCCGTACCGCCCAAGGTACTCAAGCATGCGCTCCAGCAGTCCAGGCGCTCTTTCTGCATCACTGATAGTGTCGGGAGCCACCCCTGCCCGGGCCGCCGCCGCCTCCATGATTTGACTTTGGATGATGGGCACGTTCAAGGCTTTTGCCAGACCGACGGCGATGAGGTCGCCACCGCTGGCGAGCTGCCGCGCCACCGTGATAACCGTGCGTGCCATCTGCCTGACCCTCCTCCTCGAGTTACTCCTCGTCCCTCGTCGGATCTGCCGCTAACGGTCCAGGTCGCGCCGTTAGGCCTACGCCCTGGCGCCTACCGGTGCTTCACTGACTGAGAGGGCGCCAACGACGTCCTCCGCAACGGCCTGATACAGCTCATGGAGGTCCGGCTTCCCGTCTAGACCCGCTTCGACACCGGCAAACCGGGCCATCAATTGGTCGAGTTTTTCCTGGCCCAACGTCCGGTCGGCATACGGGAAGCAGGTCCGTTCCTCTTCGTGGATGTGTTGTGCCAGCGTCGTATGGTATCTGGTCAACGCAATCGCGGCCTGCCACGAGGCCTCGCGATCCCCTTGATCCAGCCCCTTGAGTGTGTGCTTCAGCTCCCCAAAGTAGCGACGGGTACGCTCGTGGTCCGCCTCCAGTTCTGCAACCGGCCGGTCTGCCATGAACGCGTGTGATGCGGTAAGCGCTGGAAAGAGGAACTCCTCCTCCTTGCGATAGTGGCAGTGCTCTAAGAATCCTTCCAGGAAGCTGATGCCTTGGCGAAGCGCGCTGGTGTCCACTGGCCGGTTGGCCAGCAGCTGGTGGGCGGTGGTGTGCATTGCGTCAACCACCCGCTGGATAGTGCGATGGTCCTCTACCAAGTTCTCCATAGCCGGGTGCATGACCGACCTCCCTTTAAAGACCCCTACGGTCCCACTGACCACTGTGCGCCCCCCGGGCGCTGCCTCTGCAGGCTTGAGTCCGTTGCCCGGATCCCCTCAGCGACATGAATCGTGAAGCGGGCCTACTCCCGTCCCTCGGGGCCGAGATCGTCAGCATCGAGATCGAATCCGGTCAGCTCGGGTAGCGCATGGCGAGCGACGGTGAGGATGAAGTTGCTCTCTGTGAGCGCTTCTAAACTAAACGGGATCCCCCGGTCCAGAACCACTAACTGGCCTGCTACCAGGTCCGCCTGTTGCTCAGGCGTGCTTAAACGCACATGTCCGGAGAGGGACTGGATCGCGATCTCGGCGGCGACGACGTGCTGACGGAGGACGCAGCCCTTGTTCATGAGGAGGAGCACGATGCTAAAGTCCGCCTCCTTGACCAGGGTCTTGGCGTTGCGGTCCTGATGTAGGGTCGCCGCCGCTTCCTTCCGGAGCTGGAACGCCTCCGTCGCGAGGCTGAAGGTCAACATCGGCGCCCTGACGCGATGGGCGGGCCGGGTAGCAGTTCCGGTGGTCAGTTCCGGCATGGATCTCCCTCCCTCAGAGCGTCCCGAGATTGCCCCTGCGAGCCGCCTATGGGTTCCCTCTCACTTTCCCTCAGTCGGACCGCCGGGTCAAGGCCACCGCCCGAAGAAGGCGTACCCCTCCCAAGGCGGCGACCGGACACGCTGTTATGCGGCTCTGGGTTCCAGGTAGCTCACCATGGCGGGATGGCGTGCTACATTGATGACCCAGTCGATGATCACGCCGACCAGCGACCCCACCACGACGCTGATCAGGTGCAGCCCTCCAAAGGCAGGGTCAAAGGGCAGCCAAGGCGCCAGCAGCGTTTCAGCGCCGAACATCCCCACAAAGGGATAGGCCGCCGCTCGCCAGACTTTCTCCGGGAGCTTGCCCAGAAGCAGGTCATACCAAAGGATCCCCATCCCGTAGGCAAGGCCGAGCATCAGAAAGAGTGTTCCGAGGTCCATCTCCATCACCTCCCCCCTACAGTGGTTGGGCCGAGCGAGGCTGAGCTTCCTTCAGGGCCCTGTGCTTGTGTGCGCTCGCTCAGCCCTCCTGGTCTCCGCCGATAACTGACGCGCCCTTCCTCATCGAGCAGCGGTAACAGCCACCGGACTACTTTCCTCAGGCACCCGAAGGTGCGGCTTCAGACGGCTGCTCCCCCGTTTCGGCTACTGAGCCGTGGTCATTCCCCCCGGCCTCAGCGGCCCCGGTCGTGGCCTCCCCTTGCTCTGCAGCGGCCTCCTCCACCACCCTGCCTTCAGCTTCCGCTTCGGCCGGCGCAGTTTCGACGCCTGCTGCAGGAGCCTCCTGGGCCTCTCCGGCCTCCGCCGGACGCTCCTGCACCATCAATTCCTCCCCTCCTTTCCAGCCCAGATTCCTGCCCCCAAGGCAAACGGGCAGTGAACTATCCCTGAAGGAACCCTGCCGGGCTAGGCGCTTGCCCAAGCCGTATCGACAAAACGTTGTCGCTGTTGGCGCAAGCGCCTAGACAGGGCGGGCGTAGGGCCAAGGGAATTTGCCTGAGCACGGAATCCATGTACCAACACGTCCGAGTAGTGTTCCACGTGCCCGAAGGGCCCCCGTCCCAGGCGCAGTCCCGGAACGGGCGTAGTGTCTTAGTCGATGGGTTTCTCTTCCTCGCCAGACCCGTTCAGCACGCGCAGTAATTCCCCCACCGCGACGACCCGATCTTCCGGGCCTCGCATTGGCAAATCGTGGTTCAGGTCATACTCGTTGTTGCGCCCGTTCCTTTTCCGGGTCAGGTAGCCCCCCAGTTCCAGGTCTCCGATGATCCTGCGGACTGACCCTTCCGTGATTCCGAGCCGGATGGCTACCGCTCGGGCGGTGACGGCCTGATCCCGGGCAATGGTTGCCAGAACCGCCCCGTGGTTCGTGATAAATGTCCAGCTCGGCAATAGCTGCACCTCCTGAGGTACCTTCCACCTTGTTCGCGGATGAAAATAGTATACTATCTATCGGCGGTGTTGCAACAAACATATCAGGACTCCGGTGTCCAAAAGGAGGGATAGGACTGGCGCCGCAAGCACGGAGTTGGAGGAGATGAAGAGATGGAGTGGATGTTCTGGAGGGGGCCGGGTCCCCGCAAACTGCCCGGTACCGTAAGAAGGGATCTCGTTGCCCAATTTCGTATCGACTCGGATCGGGTCGCCGGCCTGCGTTACCTGGAGCGGCGTGGCGCCTTCGCTGGCCGTCCGGTTCGGCTCGTGCGCATCTTCGACCCCGCGATTGGGTCGATGGATCTAACTGCTATCAAGCACTTTGAGCAGCTGGAAGAGCGCAGCGTGCTCTTCGAAGGGTGGCTCGAGATGAATGGCACTCCCTGCCTGAAGGATGTGCGGCACAGCGTGCATGCGCGCTGACATTCGTCGCCAGCAGCCATGCCTGAGTTGCGCGTTGCATTACCGTTGAACTCCTGGTAAGCGGCCACCGAAAGCTGCGGCGGTGCCGGAGGGGTATGGGGTGGTACACGACGAAGGCGGAGCACCCGCGCTACGATTCGATGTTCTATCCGCCACGGTGGACGAGCTATGGGCCATCCATGACTATGTCCGCCAGCATGACAAGCTGGGCCAGGAATGGGACAAGGACTTCCAGACCAGAGTTATGGAGGCGATCCTGGAAGCCCATAACCATCCCAGCGGCCACGGGAGTTTGCTGTGCTTTGAGGAAGAGCTGTGGCAGATTGACCGGCAGATCCCCAGTAGCTTGATGGTCGGGACACGACCCGTGGGGCGCGAGCTCCTGGTAAAGGCGATGGCCCTGCTGGTGAAGATGGGAGGAGGTGAGGAGGATGGCGGCCACGCAAACGCCCGTGAGGACCCCGGTGAAGCTTCCTCAGGAGGCGCCCATAAGACGGCTCCACCCGGATGAACTGTGCCCGTCGCAGAAGGAACGCGTCGTGCGCACTATCCGCCGTCGCATCTAGCGGCAAGCTGTGATGGGGGTTACCGCTGTGGCGATATACGGACCAAAGCCGGAAAATCCCGGGCTGGCGGCCGCGCTCGCCCGGGCCTGCAACGTCGACCCGCGCTTTCGGGCGGCGGGGTGGCGGGAGTCTCCCCAGTCGGTCGGCCAACTGCTGGCCTCGGATGGCTTTCGAGCCTTCGTGTTTCGCTTGGCCCCACACGGCGGGACCCCGCGCGTGCAGGCGATGGTCGCGGCGGTGTATGCGTATCGGGAGACGGAGCGGCGCCGCGACCGTCAACCTCTGCCCGCCGCCGGCCTTCGCCGAGCCGCCCCGCCGTCTGCTCATGGGCCGGCCCCGGCGACCACGCCAACCCCGCGTGACAGGTGAACAACGGGAGTGTTCAGGGTTCGCTATTTCGATTCGCGCCCGGCGTTTGTGAGAGCCTGCACAATGTTGACATCGGGCTGGCGGCTGCTGATGATCGCTCCACTCCCACACCCGACCATGATGACCGGCGCGGACGCAGGGAGAGGGTGCGTGACGGAAGGAGTTTCCGGGGGACGGTGGCCCCTACGCAGGCTTGAGTACCCAGCCCTTGGGACCCTGAAGGGAGGGAGTCCATGCCAGACCAGACCACAGGTACTGCCATCAGGCCGTCTCATCGAGTCCGCGGACCTGCCCTGATTTTTGACCTCGCGTCAGAAACGGTTCAATTGCGCAGCGAAGCGGGAAGACGGCACGAGGACCGTAACACGAAGACCCTCGTCAAGGAAGCGGACTTCAGCGTCGTCCTGCTGAGCATGAAAAGGGATTGCGTCATCCGACAGCACATTATTGCCGCTGAGGTCGCTATTCAAATCCTCACCGGGCATCTGCGGTTGCACGTACTCGACGAGCAGTTCGACCTGATGGCCAGGCGGCTCCTGGTGCTGGATCGCGGGGTCCCCTTCAGCCTGGAGGCGGTGGAGGAGAGCAGCTTCCTGCTCACCGTTGCCCGCCACGCTCTCCCGGAGTTGACGGCCCTGGATCTGGATCTGGAACCTTTCGCTCCCGAGGCGAGGGAGTAATGGCTCATGACTATGCGCATCACCTGGGGCAAGGTGCGCCCAGGCAGTTGGAACGATCACGAGCAGGCCTACAAGAGTAGCGTCGTGGCGTCCGGTATCCGCATAAAAGGGTTACAGGCCCGCTGGGAAGGGGGCGTCCACCTACCAATGTCCCGATTACCGGTGTTGGTGCAGGCGCCTCAACCCGCTGCCATGGGGGTAGCCGGCATCAGCGCTGTAGGCGTGCCTGGAAATCCGCTATCGGGATGGCCGGCAGCGTCATGATATCGACCGTGCCGCGGGAACCCAACTCCACCGAGACACGAGCAACCGTCTCGTTGTCAGGAGCCTCTACCACATTCACGAAGTCGTAGGGGCCCAGGACGGCGTACTGCGCCACCACTTTAGCGCCCATGGTTTCGATCTCTTGGTTGACCTCGGTGATGCGCTGGGGGCGCTCCTTGACCGTCTTACGGCCCTCGTCCGTGAGCTTCGTTAACAAGATATAGGTGGCCATGGTACATCCTCCTCACACGGCTCACGACTCTCAGTCGCCGGGTGCTTTGGCACCGAGACAGAGTTCGCCTGGCCCCGCGGGCCCGTCGAATCCTGCCGGCGCACCTGCATGCGGCGCTTACTCGAAGTTTATCAAAGAATGCTTTTCACGCTGCCCTGCGAGACGTGAGGGAGGTGGACGATGTTCGTGCTACGGAGTGAGCAGGTCATAAGCCCCGGCAGAGCAGAGGATTACGACGCGTACCAGTTGCACAGCCTGGAGGCGGCCAGGGGTCAGCCGGGGTTTCTGTGGGAAATTCGACTCAGGTACCTGGGCAACTACGCAAAGCGGCTTACGTACCAGTTGTGGGAGAGCAAGGAAGCCCGCCTGACCTATTCCCGCGGTGCCGCTTGGGTGCGTGCACCGCATGGACTGCTGGTGGGCCCGGCCGATAGCGGCTTCTATGCAAAAGTAGCGGGTGTGCAGGACGCTCCCCTGGCGGTTGGGCAGTATGTGGTCGATCGCCACTTTCGGGTGAGCAACGGGGTTCAGGGCGAATTTGATGCGCTGGAGGCCGGCCTGTGTGACCTAGCCAAGGGGCAACCCGGCTTTGTCGCGCGCCAGGGTCTTAAGTTCCTGGGCAATGATACCAGCTACGTCCGGGTCTCCATTTGGCGGAGTTGGGAAGACGTCGAGCAGTGGGTATCTACCGCGGAGTACGTGGCTGAGAACGATGCTGTCATGGGCCGCGTCGTCTGGACTACTGCGGACCGCTACGAGATCATCGCCATGGCATCAGAGGTTCCAGCGTTCCTCGCGCTGCCCTGACCATCGGAGAGGCCCGTTGTACGAGCGCTTCTTCGGGGACTCGATACCGCCAAGGGGGGAGGAACTGCAGGCTTGATCTCGTTCAGAAACCTCTGTAACGGGATGATGGACTCAACAATAAACGGGACCGGAAAAGGGGTCCGGGGGAGTGGGTCATCCACGGTTGGACAACTCGAGCTCCCGCCTCGGGTTCTGGGTGGTGCCAGAGCCTCCCGGTCAGGGTTGGAGGGGCAAAGCAGCCACGCCACGGAGGAGGTCCTCTATGGCAGAGTCTAGCATGGCGGGGCCATCTGGCGTTGGGGAGGTGGCCGTGCGTATCGTAAACGCCCAGAGCGCAGGCGCGACCCGCCTAAGCCGTCACGCGGAGCCAGCGCCCATCCTCTCTCCCGGGGGCCGTCGGCGGCTGCGCCTGCTGGTGTGTGGCACCAACACCACGGCCAGAACGTGAGCAGGACTTAACGGAGGGTAGCGAACGAGCCCACACGGCCTTGCTGGGGTGTCAATACTGTGAGGGCGAAGGTACCCTGGTGCCATCCTCGAGAGCGACCCGAAGGAGGCTTTCTATGCACGTGTCGCTGGAGAACCTGTCGCAGGATCATCGGACTATCGAGCGTGTGCTCGACGTCATGCAACAGGCGGCCCACGAGCTGCTGGCCAGCCGACCCGTGGACCCGAGCCTGCTCCGCCAGAGCGTGGCCTGCCTGAGCGACTTGCTCGATGGTTGCCATTGGCGGAAAGAGGAGGAATTTCTGTTCCCGGCCCTCTTGACCGCGCGTTCGTTCGTGGAGGACCGGCTCATCGAAGAGCTGCGCGCCGACCATGTACGGGTCCGCCGTGCCCTGAGCGAAGTGAGAGCGGCCTTCTCCCGATTGGACGCTGGCCACCCAGGCGGCGGGTGGGCCGTAGCAGTGGCGCTGGCGGCCTGCTATGCACCCCTGCGCATGCATCTCCACGCTGAGGAGCAGGCGGCCTTCGCGCTGGCGCAGCAGGTTCTCGGTGTCGAAAAACTGGATCAGCTGGCCGTGACTTTTGGGCAGATAGATGCGGCGCAGGAACACCCAGACCAGTGGCGGGCGTTGTACGAGAGGGTGACTGTGAATGCGGAGACCGCGAAGCCGAGGATCTGACCGAGGAGTCAGTTGCCCCAGCCTGCAGGCGAAACCCAGGGAGTCGGGTCTAGGAGTGCGGCCGGAAAGCCGCACTCAGTCGAGGGAGGCGGGGCAAACG
>CAZPYZ010000007.1:0-21573 GCA_964590215.1 uncultured Dehalococcoidia bacterium
CGCAGAAGGCCCGAAGAGCTTCCGGCGCGATCTCAGCCATCAGGGAAGCGGCAGCTCCACCCAGCGGCCATCGCGGGCCGACCGGTGGGCTGCCTCCAGAAACTCGATGTTCTTCACCCCTTCGGCGAAGTTGGGATGAGCGTCGCGGATCTCTCCCCGCACCAGATGCACAAAGTCTTCCTCCACGTGCCAACTGTCCGCCATCCCCGCGGGCACTGCCAGGGGCGAGAGGCCCGCGTCGCCCTTTCGCGCCCCCATGAGGTCTCCCTGGACCGGGTAGACCACGGTGCCCTCCTCGCCGTAAATCTCGATGCGCTCGTACCCAAAATGGGCGGTCCCCGTCTGGATGCAGGTGATGACAGGACCGTTTTGCATCTCCGCTATCACCGTGATGCTGTCGGGCATGTCAATGGTGATGGCGGGACCCCCCCGGGTCTCCTCCCGCAGGGAAGTGAAGATGTTGGCGTGAGCCAGCACCCGACGGGGGTCGCCGAACCACGGGCGGAGCACATCCCAGTAGATGCCGAGGGCCATCGGGTTGATGACCCCGTAGTTGCGGCTGTCCTGCCGGCGGTGCAGGGGCGCCTGGCCGTCCACGTAGTTGGGGACGAAGTAGTAGGCGAAGACCTGCCGGACCTGGCCAACATAGCCGGTGTCCAGGAGGTGCTTGACGTAGCCATGGGCCCGGGTGTAGGCCGCCGACCGCACCAGCATCGCATTAAGCCCGGTCTCCTGCTGCTTCCGCAGCATCTCCCGCGCGTCCCGCAGGCTCGTCGCCATCCGCGTCTGGCACAGGACATGTTTGCCTCTCTCCAGCGCGTTCATCACCGCTTGATGGTGAAAATAGGGCTGCGTTCCGATGAACACCGCGTCGACATCGTCCCTAGTGAGGATATCCCGCCAATCGTCCAGAGGATCGGGGATGTTGAACTCTTCCGCCACTCGCCTCGCGCTCTCTATGGTCCTGTTGGCCACCGCCACGATCTCGACGCCGTCAAGGCTTTGAAAGTTGGGGAGAATGCGAGAGCGGGTGAAGTTCCCTGCCCCGATGATGCCAATCCGTACGCTCATAGTACCAATGCTATACTGAAAACTCGGTCTATGAACATCCTTTGTATTGGCGATATCGTGGGGCAGCCCGGCAGGCGGGCGGTGCGCCATTTCCTTCCCCAGATGCGACGCGAATACGAGGTGGACCTCGTTATCGCGAATGCAGAAAACGCCGCTCAGGGGCGCGGTTTGACCCCGAAGCTAGCGGAGGAGTTGCTGGATGCTGGGGTCGACGTGATTACCTCGGGCAACCACATCTGGGACCAGAAAGAGATCCTTCCCGCCATGGACTCGGAACTGCCGTTGCTCCGGCCCCTTAACTACCCAGAAGGTGTGCCCGGCAGGGGCTATTTCCTCCACGAAGGGGTGCTTATAGTTAACTTGATGGGGCGCACTTTCATGGCCGATATCGACTGTCCTTTCCGGACCATGGACCGGCTTCTGGGGGCGATGCGCGATGTGCCCCCGGTCGTCTGTGTCGACTTCCATGCCGACGCGACCTCGGAGAAGGTGGCCATGGGATGGTACCTGGATGGCCGGGTCAGCGCGGTGGTTGGCACCCACTCCCACGTGCCGACGGCTGACGCGTGGCTTTTGCCTGGCGGCACCGCTTATGTGAGTGACCTCGGGATGACCGGGCCGAAGTATTCCGTCATTGGCGTCAAGACCGAGGCAGTCATCACCCGCTTCCTGACCCAGATGCCCAACAAGTTCCCGGTGGCGGAAGGTCCCGCGGTGCTCGGCGCTGTGCTCCTGGACGTCGATAGCGTTAGCGGCCGGGCGCGTAGCATCCGGCGCGTCGACCGAGAGGAACCTGAGTGAGCCTGCTTCTCCCACTTCCAGCCTCTTCGCCTTCGACGGACCCTCCTTCAACGCGAGAGATCCATGTACGTTGACCTGCACATGCACACGACGGAATCCGACGGGCGGCTGACGCCCACGGAGCTAGTCGATCTGGCCGCGAGCCGCGACCTTCGCATCATCGCTCTTACGGACCACGACACGACGGAGGGCCTGGCAGAAGCCTACAAGGCAGTTGAGAGATATCCCCGACTCACCCTCATCCCCGGCATCGAGTTGAGCACCGACATCCCGGGCAGTGAGGTTCATATCCTTGGCTACTTCCTGGGCTACCATGACCCCAAGTTTCAGGAGGCACTGCGGGAGTTTCGGGTCGCGCGCTACAACCGCGGCCAGCAGATGGTGGAAACGCTCAGGAGTCTCGGCGTGCACATCACCTGGGAGCGCGTGCTCGAGATTGCAGGTGGCGGCGCTGGCTCGGTGGGCCGCCCCCACGTCGCCCAGGCGATGGTGGAAGGTGGTTATGTCCCAACGGTGAAGGAGGCCTTCGATCGCTACATCGGGCGCAACGGTCCCGCTTACGCGGAGCGGGCGAAGTTGACCCCCGAGGAAGCGGTTGCCCTCATTCGCAGCATCGGCGGGCTCGCCGTCCTCGCGCACCCACGGGACGTGCTTCAGAACCTGGATCCGATTTTGGATGCGCTCTGCCGGGCTGGGCTCGCCGGGATGGAGGCCTTCTATCACCGGTACGATGGAGAGGTCCACGATTACCTGCGACAGGTCTGCCGGGATCGGAACCTGGTGCCCTGCGGCGGTAGCGATTTCCACGGGATAGAGGGGAATAATGAGGCCGGTTTGGGCAACATCGACGTGCCCATGGAGACCGCAGAGCGGCTTTTCGCGCTCAAAGGGCAGCCCCTACCGGTGTGACGCGTTGCCTGAGACGCCGTCCTGAGGCTCTTGAAGGGCCCGCGAAGGCACAGCCCCGGTTTTTGCGAGGAATCACTGGGCCTTCGGCCCTGCTCCAAGGATGAAAACAGGGCCGGGACCCACAGCCGAGGGCGGCTGTGCCACATTTTCATTTGAGGGCCTCAACGAACGTGATGCTCGATTCCCAGGCGATCCAGGCTCTCATCCCCCACCGCTGGCCCTTTCTCCTGGTGGACCGCATCGAGGAGCTCGAGCCAGGCGTCAGGGCCGTAGGTATCAAGCAGGTATCCAGCGGTGAGATCGTTTTTCAGGGCCATTTCCCCGGCAACCCCATCTACCCCGCGGTCCTGATGGTGGAGGCCCTCGCCCAGGTCGGTTGTGTCGCGATCCTGAGCCTGGACAGGTTCAAGGGTAAGCTGGTGCTCTTTGCCGGCATCGACGGCTTCCGATTTCGGCGGCCCGTGGTCCCCGGCGACACTATGCGCCTGGAAGTCCGCCTCACCCGCGTCCTTGGCCAGGTCGGGAAGGGAACAGGGCGGGCGGAAGTCGATGGGCAGGTGGCGGCCGAGGGGACGCTCCTGTTTGCGGTGACCGATCCGGGGAAAACGAACGCGGCTGCTCTCTAGGCTAGAGCCCCTGTCATGCTGACGAAGAAGCATCTGGCGGTGGCGGCGCGCCTTGAATCCCCCATATGCGCTCGGGCCAATCCCATTTCCGTGGTGACCCGCTGAGCTGAGTTATGAGCATTTCTTCTGTCGATCAGTGGACAGGGTCCTTTAGGGATGTCCTGATCGGGGCCGTCTGTCGGGTCCTCAGCCTCGCCATCCACCGCCAGTCACCCCCGCCCAACCTGTCGTCTGTTGCTCGACTCCTGGTGCTAAAACCCTGCTGTCTGGGGGATCTTCTTTTAGCAACCCCTGCCATAGCCGCGCTACGACGCTCCTTTCCTCGAGCCCACCTCACCGTCGCCACCGGCGCCTGGGCCCGACCTGCCGTGGACAACAATCCGGACCTGGACGCGGTTTTGGAGATCCCGCCGGTAGTCAAAGGCCCCGGCGCCCTCTGGGGCTTGGCGAAGCCCCTTCGCCGAGGCCGCTTTGATGCCGTTGTGGTGCTTGACCGATCCCCTCTCGTTTCCCTGGCGGCTTTCCTAGCTGGCATCTCCGTGCGCGCGGGCCTCGACAGCGGCGGGCGGGGGTTCTCTCTGACCCACCCCGTCTCTACCTCGCCTCAGCGCCACGAGGCGTCGCTCTACGTCGACGCCATCCGGTGCTTGGCGCCTCATGCGGGAGTGCCAGGGCTTCGTTTCTTCCCAGCGGCAGAGGACGTCGCTTGGGCTCAAGAGCGCCTAGCGGGCTCGTCACGCTGGGTCGCGGTGCACCCTGGCGGCGGGATCAACCCCGGCGGGACCCTGACCGGCAAACGATGGCCCGCGGAGCGCTTTGATTCCATCATCCAGCGCCTGCTTGATGCGGGCTTGTCGGTTCTCTTGGCCGGCGGACACGAGGATGCAGAAGCCACGGCTGGGATCGCGGCACGGCATGGCCAAGTGCTGGACCTGGCCGGGCAGACCACCTTCGGGCAGCTCGGCGCGCTCCTGGCAGAGTGCTGTCTGTTCATCGGAAACGACACCGGCGCCCTGCACCTGGCGGTGGCATCGCGCACCCCAGTGGTCGCCATCTTCGGACCTTCATTACCCCAGGTCTACGGTCCCTGGAGCGCGAAAGCCCGAGTGATCTACCACGGCGACCAGTGCCGGGGCTGTCGCTTCCGCGGCGGTCTCGTCGCCAACTGCCGCAATAGTTTCGCCTGCACGCGGGCGGTCACGGAGGGCGAGGTCTGGACCGCGGCCCAACAGTTGCTTGGCTGAGGATGGCCAAGGCCAGCGAATCCTCGAGACCAACAGGTAAGGCCGCTCTATGTGCTAGGATCATCCAAGGATGAGGACCTTTCGCGAGGAAGCCAGGCTCCTCGCGCTGACCGCCAGCGCACGGCTCATCCCCCGCCGTCAGGCCGAGCCTGACCCGCCTCGCCGAGTCCTTGTGATCAGGCCGGACCACATGGGCGACCTCCTCCTTTCGGTCCCGGCGCTCCGGCACCTCAAAGCCAGTATCCCGGACTGTTACCTCGGCCTCCTGATCGGCCCATGGAATGCCGAGGCTGCTCGCGGCATCCCCCACGTGGACGAGGTCCTGACGCTCCCGTTTCCCTGGTTCGACCGGCGCCCGACGGCCGGCCTGTTGCATCCTTATCGTCTGCTTCTGGCGGAGGCCACCCGGCTGCGCACAGGGCGATGGGATACTGCCCTGGTCCTACGCCATGACTTCTGGTGGGGGGCGATGCTGGCCGCCTGGGCCGACATCCCTCGCCGCATAGGGTATGGATCTCCTGAAGCACTCCCTTTTCTGACCCATTCCGTCCCGTACAAGGTCGCCCATGAAGTCGAGCAGACCATGGCCCTTGCCGAGGCGTTGTCGGGCCGCCAGTCATACCCCATGGAGCTGGAATTTCGGGCTAGCATGGAGGATGCTGAGGCCGCCGGCGTCTGGCTGGCGGAACAAGGCTTGGTTGGTTCCTTCGCCGTGGTCCATCCAGGAGCTGGCGCCCCCGTCAAAGAGTGGAACGCGGGCAAGTTCGCTGCGGTGATTGCGGGCTTGGCACTTCCCGTGGTGGTCACCGGCAGCCCTGGCGAAGAGGCCCTGGCCAGGGCGGTCGCCGGGCCAGCCGGAGCGAGGCTGCTCGTAGGCGCTCCCCTCGGTCAAGTGGCCGCCGTCCTGGCCCGGGCTTCCCTCGCCATCGGCGTCGATTCCGGCATCATGCACCTGGCCGCTGCGGTCGGTACCCCCACTGTCCGTCTCTTCGGGCCCGCCGACGCCAGCCGGTTCGGCCCCTGGGGTGATCCGAATCTCCAGCGGGTCGTTCGGTCCGAGCCGGCCTGCGTCCCCTGCAACCGGCTGGAGTTCTCGCCAGGAGAACTCCCGCTCCATCCCTGCATGCGCTCCATCCCCGTCGAGGCGGTGCTTGCCGCCGCTCAGCCACTCCTGGCCGCCGTCGAAAGCCGGAGGGGCCATGCCCAGAGCGCTGGACAGGGCGCCCATGACCCTTGGACATTGGACTCTGGATCTCCTCAGCCGTGCGTATCGGCATAGACGCCAGTCGCGCAATCTCCCCCCAGCCCACAGGCGTGGAGAACTACTCCCTCCAGTTGATCCGCCGGCTGGTGACTCTGAACGCCCAGAGCGGCGCGGATCGCGAACTCGTGTTGTATGCACGTGATCGCCCGGGTCCGGGTGTCCTGCCTGACAGCCCGAGGTGGCGCCTGAAAGTGATGCGGTTTCCCAGGCTGTGGACCCATGTACGGCTTTCCTGGGAAATGATGCGTGACAGGCCGGACGTGTTGTTCGTGCCCGGCCACGTTATTCCTGTCGTACATCCTGCGGGATCGGTGGCGACCATTCACGACCTCGGTCATCTTCGCTACCCCGAGGCTTATCCTCGCTCCATGCTCAAGTACCTGGCCTGGTCGACCGACCACAATGTGCGATGCGCGGCACACCTCCTCGCAGATTCCCAGGCGACGAAGCAAGATCTGGTGAACCACCTGGGCGTTGCTCCGGAACGGGTGACGGTCGTTTATCCCGGGCTGCGGGACCCTTGTGGTCCTCCCCAGGACCGGGCGGCCGTGGATCGGGTTCTGGCCGAGTACGGGATTGAAGGACCCTACGTGTTGTATGTCGGAACCTTGCAGCCCCGGAAGAACGTCGAGCGCCTGATCGAGGCGTTCGCCAAGGCAAGGAAAGCCGGCAGGCTCAGGGAGCGCCTGGTTCTGGCCGGTCGCATCGGATGGCTGCCAGACGGTATCTTGCGACGGCTGAGCGCTGCCGGCGAGGAGGTGACTCTAGCGGGATATGTGCCGGACGATCATCTCCCTGCCCTCTATGCGGGGGCTACTCTCTTTGTGCTTCCCTCCCTCTTCGAAGGCTTTGGCATGCCCGTCCTTGAGGCCATGGCTTGTGGCGCCCCGGTCCTGGCCGCCGACAGCTCCTCGCTTCCTGAGGTCGTCGGCGAAGGAGGAGTGCTCTTTGATCCTCTGGACGCGGACGCCCTGGCTGAGGCTATTCGCTGGCTGTGCGAGCACGAGGCCTTTCGGGAGGAGCTGCGCCAGCAAGGGTTCAAGCAGGCCCGCAAATTTACATGGGAGGACGCTGCCAGGCGAACCCTGGAGGTGCTGGACCGAGTTGGCCGTGGCCAGGCGGCAGTCCCCGATCACGATGCGCATTCTGGTTGTTAAGGTGGCAGACATCGGGGATGTCTTAACCGCGACCCCGGCCCTGCGGTCCCTCCGGCGTACCTTTCCAAACGCCTCGATCACGGCCTTGACTTCGCCCCACTGCGTCGGGCTCCTTCAGGGTACCGGGTTGGTGGACCAGACGCTGGCCTTGGACAAATGGCAGTCAAGGCTTCCCGTGGCTCTAGCGGTACGCCTGCGAGGAGGCCGGTTTGACAGCATGCTGCTACTGCATCACCTCACAACCCGCGGGGGCGTCGCAAGATATGCAGCTCTCGCCACAGCCGTTGGCGCTGCGGTGCGGGCCGGGCTCGACAACGGCCGTGGCTGGTTCCTGACCCACCGAGCGCCGGACTTCGGCTTCGGCGTTCGCCACGAAGTGGACTACTGTAACGACGTGGCCGGTCTCTTGGGCGCCCCCCCCGACAATGGCCCTATGGAGTTTCCACTGACCGCAGCGGACCGGCTGGAAGCGCAGCGGGTCCTACCAGCGGCCCGCGCCAGAGTCGCCATTCACGCCGGTAGTGGAAGCTACAGTCTCGCCCGCCGCTGGCCGCTCCATCGCTACGCCGAGGTGGCTCAAGGGCTGGCTGCAGGGGGGGTCTCCGTGGTCGTGGTCGGCGGACCTGGGGAAGAGGATCTGGGGCGGGCTATTCTGTGTGATGTAGACCTGACAGGCCGCACGACCCTACGCCAGTTGGGGGCGGTTCTCGAGACTTGTGATGCCTTCTTGGGAAACGACAGTGGCGTGATGCATATCGCGGCGGCGGTGGGAACGCCCGTGGTGGCGCTCTTCGGACCGTCGAACCACGGCGCCTGGGGGCCTTGGGACCCTTCCGGGCGTTCCGTGGTAGTGCGAGCCGGCCTGCCCTGCATGCCGTGTATCTACCGAGGTCATGATCTGGGGACTCCCCGCGGCTGTCCGAACCGCACCTGCCTTGACCTTATCACCGTCGATCAGGTCCTGGAGACGGTGCAGGGCATTCTCGTTCAGGGCCATGTTGAACCAGGAGCAGGGCATTGGACTCAGCCGGACTAGAGGCAACAATGGGTCAGCCGGTTCCCTGGATGGACATCCTCGGCGTCCGGATTCACCGGCTGGACCTTGACCAGGTCATCGCCCTCCTGGAGTTGCATCTGGCGGACCGGCGCCCGCGTCACGTAGTCACCGTAAACCCCGAGTTCTTGGTTCAGGCGCAACGCTCGGCTGAGTTCAGGCAGGTCCTCGATCGAGCGGATCTCGCCATCGCCGACGGAGTTGGGCTCGTCTGGGCCGCACGGCTGTTGGGTTACGGCGCCGTCCCTCGTGTGCCGGGCGTCGATCTCATCGAACGTCTTGCCTCTTCCGCGTCACGACACGGCTACCGCCTTTTCCTGCTGGGTGGGGCTCCCGGCGTCGCGGAAGCCGCGGCGGGCGCTCTCACGGGACGCCATGCAGGGCTCGTGGTGTCCGGCGCCTATGCCGGATCACCGGCGTTGGAGGACGAGGCCGCAATTTTTGCGCGGGTGAGGGCCGCTCGACCGGATGTCCTGCTGGTCGCATATGGGGCTCCGCAGCAGGACCTCTGGATCCGCCGGCATCTGGAGACCCTTGGCGTTCCTCTGGCCATGGGCGTCGGGGGCAGTTTTGATTTCATCAGCGGCCGCGTGGCCCGCGCCCCGGCCTGGTTGCGACGAGCCGGCTTCGAATGGCTGTTCCGCCTAATGACACAGCCTTGGCGCTGGCGGCGCATGCTGCGCCTGCCCTTGTTCGCCTGGCTGGTGCTGAAGCAACGCTTCCGCAGAGGGCTGGCAGGCGAGACCGTGGTGTGTAGACGCGAGGTTTCCTCGCCCGACGTGCAGGGAAGCGGCCGTGTCTGATAGCCGAGTCTTCTGCGCAGCGCATCCTGACGTTGAGACCGGACTGCGCTGCAGTAAGTGCGAAAAACCGATCTGCCCTCGTTGTCTGGTTCAGACGCCTGTCGGCGCCCGTTGCCGTGATTGCGCGCAGTTGAGGCGCTTGCCCACGTTCAACCTCAGCGCGGGGCTCTACCTCAGGGCGGCAGGTGCTGGCGGCGCAGCAGCGGCCGTGATCGGTCTAATATGGGCCTCCCTGCCCTTCGTGGGATGGCTGGGGCTCTTGCTTGGCGCTGTGGCAGGCTTCTTAATCGGAGAGTCAGTCAGTCGCGCCGCGAACCGGCGCCGCAGCGCGTATCTGAAGCTGCCAGCGGCGGCTGGGGTCGTCCTGGCCTACGCCGTCTCGGAAGTGGGAGGTCCCCTGCTTGCGTCGGGGTCCCCGGCTCTTTTGCTTCCGCTGCTGCTGCGAGACGTGATCTTCAGCCCCATGGCCTGGCTTATCGTTGCCCTCGGCGCGTTCATCGCGACGACCCGCATTGACTGATTTAGCCGGCTGGATCGCTCGCTTCCAGGGCAAGCGGATCGTCGTGGTTGGCGACCTCTGCCTCGATGAGTACATCGTGGGCCGGGCTGAGCGCCTCAGCCGGGAAGCTCCGGTGCCGGTTCTGGAGTTCACCCGACGGTTCACCGTGCCAGGGGCAGCGTGCAACCCGGCTCTGAATCTGCAGGCCGTGGGGGGGAAAGCGACGGTAGTGGGGGTCGTGGGCGACGACGAACCGGGAGCCATCGTGCGAAGGTCCCTCCAAGAAGCCGGAATCGATACCACCGCCATCGTCGCCGAATCGGGACGGGCTACGATCGTGAAGACAAGGGTGCTGGCGGAGCATCTTTTTCCCCAGCAGGTGGCCAGGGTGGACCGTCAAGAGCGGGGGCCCCTCAGTCGCCGCACCGCAGCCGCGCTTCAGGCCCATTTGACGGCGTGGGTGCCAAAGGCGGATGGCGTCTTGCTCTCCGACTACCGGAGTGGTGTGCTCAACCAGGCTCTCGTGCAACACGTTATTGCTGCCGCCCGCGGCACCAAAGCCCTCGTTACGGTAGACTCGCAGGGCTCCTTCGCCAAATTCAAGGGGGTCGATTTGCTCCGCTGCAATCGCGAGGAAGCGGCAGGATTTCTTGGACGGCAGCTTGTGGGCGATGCAGGGTACCTGCAGGCCGGCCTCGCCTTGCAGAAGCGACTTGGCGCCCGGTTGGTCGCGATCACGCGGGGGGGTGAGGGGTTAACCGTCATCGACGGGGAGGGGGAGGGCCACCATATCCCAGCCAGCAACCGTAGCGAGGTGTACGATGTCACCGGCGCCGGGGACACGGTCATCGCTATGCTGACCCTCGCGCTGTGCGCGGGAGCCCCGCTCTTTGAGGCGGCGCAGATCGCGAGCGTCGCAGCGGGGCAGGTGGTTCGGAAGCTCGGAAACGCGACAGTGACTCGGGAAGAACTGGAGGGCCTGGTCGGATGACGACGATTGCCATCGGGAAACCCGTCACGCGCATCGACGGACTTGACAAGATAACCGGCCGCGAGCGGTACGCCGCGGACTTCTTGCCGCCGGGAACGCTGTGGGCGAAATCGCTCCGAAGTCCCTACGCCCACGCCCGCATTCGCTCCATCGACGTGTCCCGGGCCCTGAAGCATCCTGGGGTGCACGCCGTAGTTGCGGGGGGTGACCTGCCCCTGATTCGAACAGGGCGCGCATTCCGGGACTTCACGGTGCTGGCACGGGACGCCGTCCGCTTCGTGGGGGAACGGGTAGCAGCGGTGGCAGCCGAGACCGCGGCCATCGCGTCGGAAGCGACGGATCTGATCGAGGTCCAATATGAGGAGTTACCCGCCGTCTTCGACGCGCTGGAGGCCTTGGAAGAGGGAGCCCCTGTCCTCCATGACGGTGCCGGGGGCTATGAAGTGAACTTGGGCCGAGGGGACATCCACGCTGCCATGGTCTACCCGTCCCCGAACGTGACGTCCCGCCTGCTCATTCACAGAGGGGACCTTCAGGCTGGCTTTGCCCAGGCTGACCGGGTTTTCGAGCATACCTTCCATATCCCAGCGATGCACCAAGCCTACCTGGAGCCGCACGCCTGCCTTGTCGAGATAGACCGGACGGGTAGGATCAATGTCTGGGCCTCCAACAAGAGCCCCTTCGAGATGCGGGACGACGTGGCCCGGGTCATTGGGGTGCCGAAGGAACGCGTCAAGGTCCATCTCCTGCCCGTGGGCGGCGATTTCGGCGGAAAGGGGATGCACGCCGACGCTGCCGTGGCGTACCACCTGGCTCAGCGGACGGGCCGGCCGGTGAAGCTGGTGAGCACCTATGCCGAGGAGCTCACGGCCAGCAATCCCCGCCACGACGCGGTCATCACGCTGAAGTCAGGGGTCAAAATCGACGGGGAGATCACGGCCTACCAGGTGCGGATGGTCTTCAACAACGGGGCCTACGCCGCCTTCCGGCGACAGGTAACGTTGCCGGGGGCGGAGAACTTCGCGACCTGCTACCGGATCCCGAACGTCGAACGGGAGATCCTGTGCGTGTATACGAACACCGTCCCCAGGGGACACATGCGTACTCCCGGCGGCGTGCAGCACGTCTTCGCGGCGGAATGCCACTTCGACATGATTGCCCACGAGCTTGGTATCGATCCTCTCGAGTTCCGTCTCAGGAACGTCCTCCGGGAGGGAGATGAGAACACGCTGGGCCGGCGGTGGCAGGACCTCCTGGGAAAGGAGACGCTTGAAGCGGCCGCCAAGGCCGCCGGTTGGGATACGCCGAAGGCGCCGAACGTGGGCAGGGGTGTCGCGATCTTCGATCGCGGGCCCCGCCCCCGGGCCTCTGAGGCGCGGGTGCGGTTAGACGAAGATGGTCATATCACCCTGTTCACAGGGGTACCGGAGTGTGGTGTGGGTGCTCACACGGTGCTGCAACAGATCGTCGCCGAGGCGATGGAGGTGCCGGTATCCGAAGTGACGGTGGCTACCGGCGACACCGACACCGCTCCCTACGACGGTGGCGTGGGCGCAAGCCGGGTGACCCACACTGCGGGAGGAGCAGCCCTCGCCGCGGTGCGGGACCTGAAGCGCCAGCTCGCCGACGGCGCCCGCGCGCCAGTGACCGGCAGCGGCGTCTACGATATGAACGAGCCGATGCTCCGCACTGCTTTCTGCGCTCAAGTGGCCGAGGTGGAAGTGGACCCCGAGACGGGACAAGTGAGACTCCGCAGGCTGGTGAACGCCAACGACGTCGGCAGGGTGCTCAACCCCCTCACCCTCCACGGCCAGATCGAGGGCGGCGCAATCCAGGGCATGGGCCAGGCGCTGATGGAGGAGCTGTCCATTGAAGCAGGCGTCGTAGCAAATCCCCATCTGGGGGACTACAAATTGCCCACTATCGCCGATATCCCCGCTATCGAGACCGTCCTCCTTGAATCGGACATGGGGGAGCTGCCGTTTCAGGGAAAGCATATCAGCGAGCAGACCAACGTTCCCGCCGCCGCGGCGATAGCGAACGCGGTGTTCGATGCCGTTGGTGTGCGGCTGTTCCAGCTGCCCATCAGCGCAGAGAAGGTCTACCGGGCGTTGAAGGACCGGCAGGCTACCTGAGTGTGGCAGAAGACGCGGTTCTCGAGTGGGTTTTCCGAGGCACTGCAGACGCCGACATCTCCTTCGCTGAACTGTGTCGTCTATTGACAAGCCTCGGGTTTCAAGAGCGCATTCGTGGCGATCATCACATATTCACGAGGGACGGGGTAGTGGAGATTCTGAACCCTCAACCTCGCGCTGCGCAGGCGAAGCCCCATCAAGTGAAGCAGGTGCGACACGTAATTCTTAGGTACCGTTTGGCGGGAGAGGAGAGATGACGAAGTACGAGGTGATCATCAACTGGAGCGATGCGGATCAATCCTTTATTGCGGAAGCGCCGGAGTTGGCGGGGTGTGCAGCAGACGGGCCGTCGCAGCAAGAGGCTCTACAGCACTTGCAGATCGTGATTCACGAGTGGATTGAGACGGCTCGGGAGTTGGGCCGCGCGGTTCCCGAACCTAAGGGCCGGCTCATGTTTGCGTGAAGGGGCTTGGCCAACAAAGTAACCAGGGCGAGAGCATAAAGCCCCGCCCTGCGGTCCAACGGTGCGGGCTGAAGCCCAGGTTCGGGCCCCTATAGCTCAGGCTCCTCCGCTTCCTCGGGAAGCTCCTCCTCGTCGTCCTCGTCGTCATCCTCATCCCAGGCCTCATCCTCTATGAGGTCTTCTGCCTCAACGTCGTCCGCCTCGTCCTCCTCGGCGGTGCGTTCCCGTACCGCCACACCGGTCCCCTCACCGCCAGCCAACAAACCTCCGGCTAGTGGCTCAAAGAGCAATTGCGGCTCGGGCTCCGGTTCAAGAAGGAGGCCGCGAGCCGGGATCAGCTTGCCAATGATGACGTTCTCCTTCAAGCCCATGAGCTTGTCCACGGCGCCGTTGATGGCGGCTTCGGTAAGGACCCTGGTGGTCTCTTGGAAAGACGCTGCCGCGAGGAAGCTCTCGGCATTGAGGGAAGCCTTGGTGACACCCAGCAGCATCGTCTCAGCCGTGGCAGGCTCGCCCCCCTCAGCCAGCACTTTGATGTTGATGTCCTCATAGACGAAGTGGTCGATGAGCTCGCCGGGAAGCAGGCCCGTATCCCCCGGGGAATCCACCCGGACCTTGCGGAGCATCTGGCGGACGATAGTCTCGATGTGCTTATCGTTGATGTTGACGCCCTGGGACCGGTAGACTTTCTGGACCTCTTCAACCAGGTAAGCCTGAACCGCCTCCCTTCCCAGGATCCGGAGCAAGTCTTGCGGATTGATGACCCCCTCGGTTAGCTGGTCCCCCGCGTGAACCTGCTGGTTGTCCTCCACCCTGATCTGGGCCGCGGCCGGCACCGAATATTCCCGTTCCTCACGTTCCTCGTAGAAAATGACGATCTGCGAGTCCTCCACCTGGACCTGCCCCGAAACCCTCGCGACGACGTTCGCCTCGGTCCCCCCAGGTAAGATCCCGACAGCGGCCGTTTCCGGCGCGACGGAGGAGGGCTCCGCCAGCAGGGTGCCGGCATCCACGTGCTTGCGGTCCTCGACAAGAACGCGAGCGCCCGACTCCAGGGGGTACTCGTCCCGATAGACCTCGCTGCTGGTGATCCGGATTTTCCGCGAACTCTCGTCTGCCAGGATCTGGACAACGCCATCGATCTCTGAGATCACGGCCTGACCTTTCGGCATCCGGGCCTCGAACAGCTCTTCCACTCGAGGTAGACCGCTGGTGATGTCCATCAGGCCTGCGATACCACCGGTATGGAAAGTGCGCATGGTCAGTTGCGTGCCTGGTTCGCCAATGCTCTGCGCGGCAACTATACCCACGGCTTCGCCCAAACTGACCACGTCCCCTTGAGCGAGGCTCCATCCGTAGCACCGTTGGCAGACGCCCCGACGGGACTGACAGCTCAAGGGTGACCGAACGTACACCCGGGTGATGCCCGCGTTCTGGATGGTGGCGCCCAACTCGGCATCGATGATGGTGTTGCCGTCGACGATGATCTCCCCAGTATCCGGGTGGACCACCGGTTCTGCGGCGAACCGCCCGATGATCCGTTCCGCCAGAGTTTCCAACACCCCTTCGGCAGTCTCGCCGATCCAGACCCCTGCGGTCGTCCCGCAGTCCTCTGCGGTGACGATGACGTCCTGAGAGACATCGATAAGGCGCCTGGTCAAGTAGCCGGAGTCCGCGGTTCGAAGAGCCGTGTCAGCCAATCCCTTGCGAGCCCCGTGGGTAGAGATGAAGTATTCGAGCACGGAGAGCCCCTCCCGGAAGGAGGACTTGATCGGCAGCTCGATGATGCGTCCTGAAGGGTCGCTCATGAGGCCCCGCATGCCAGCCATCTGCCGGATCTGGGCAATATTCCCTTTAGCGCCGGAGTTGGCCATCATGTAGACGGACCCGTAGGGGTCCAAGTGTTGAGGAAGCAGGGCCGCGAGCTTGTCGCTGGCCTCCTGCCAGATCTGGATCGCGTTGCTGTAGCGCTCCTCCTCGGTGATGAAGCCTCGCTGAAACTGGGTCTCAATCTGGGCAACTTTCTGCTCCGCCTCGGCGATGACCTCGGCCTTGGGGATGGGTACCTCGAGGTCGTTCATCGCGATGGTGATGCCGGACCTGGTGGCGTAATAGAACCCGACGTTCTTCACGTCATTGACGATCTTGGACGTTGCTTCGTTGCCTAGGATACGTTGGCATTGCCCAACCAACTCCCGGAGTGCCTTCCGGTCCATGACTTCATTGCGGAACCGCAACTCCTCGGGTAGGGCCTCATTGAACAGGATTCGTCCGATACTGGTTTCGACTAGTTTCCCGTTGTGGGCCCCTGCCGGGGGTCCGCCGTTGCCTGCGCCGGTTGAGGGGACTTCAACGGCCTCAGCGAAGGACAGCCGGGTCTGGATCCTCGCCTGTAGCTCTAGCTGCCCGAGGTCATAGGCGAGCTTCGCCTCGTCGATGGAGGCGAAGCTCCGCCCTTCGCCCCTCGCCCCCGGACGAATGGTGGTCATGTAGTAGCATCCAAGCACCATGTCCAGGGTGGGCGATACGACGGGATCTCCTGAACTGGGGGAGAGGAGGTTGTGAGTACTCAGCATCAGCTGTTTGGCCTCCTCCACCGCGTAGCGAGAGAGAGGCACGTGGACCGCCATCTGGTCGCCGTCGAAGTCGGCGTTGAACGCGGAGCAGACCAAGGGGTGGATCTGGATGGCGCTCCCTTCGATGAGCACGGGCATGAACGCCTGGATCCCCAGGCGATGCAGGGTCGGTGCGCGGTTCAGCAGTACGGGCCGGTCTTTGATGACGTCCTCCAGGACATCCCAGACCTCTGACCTAGCCCGCTCCACGATACGTTTCGCGCTCTTGATGTTGTGAGCGAGCTGCAGCTCAACGAGCCGCCGCATGACGAAGGGCTTGAATATCTCCAGTGCCATCCGCTTTGGCAGGCCGCATTGGTGCAACTCCAGCTCTGGGCCAACCACGATGACCGAGCGGCCGGAATAGTCCACTCGTTTCCCCAACAGGTTCTGGCGGAAACGCCCCTGCTTGCCCTTGAGCATGTCCGACAGAGACTTGAGCCGGTGGTTGCCACTCCCGGCCACCGCCCTGCCCCGCCGCCCGTTGTCGATCAGGGAGTCAACCGCCTCCTGAAGCATGCGCTTCTCGTTCCGCACGATGATTTCTGGTGCTCCCAGCTCTATTAGCCGTCGGAGGCGGCTGTTGCGATTGATCACCCGTCGGTAGAGGTCGTTGAGGTCGCTGGTTGCGAAGCGCCCACCATCCAGTTGCACCATCGGCCGCAGGTCCGGCGGGAGCACCGGCAGCACCGTCATGACCATCCACTCGGGACGGTTGCCGCTCTTGCGAAACGCTTCGACGACCCGCAGTCGTTTGGTGGCCTTCTTCCGACGCTGGCCGGCGGTGGATTGGACCTCTCGCTGCAAACGCTCCCGCAGCTCCTCGAGATCGGTGCTTTGCAGGGCTTCCAGTATCGCCTCTGCGCCCATGCCGGCCCGGAAAATGGCACCGTACTTATCCCGCAGTTCCCGATACTTGGTGTCTGTCAAGAGAGTGAGCGGGCGCAGGTCCTGGACGTCGTCTAGACGGGCTTCCAAAGCCTCTTTGAGGGCGGCCTGTTCTCCGGCAAAAGGCTTCTCTGCCGCCTCCACCTCTTTGTGATATTGCTGAAGGAGCCGGTCCCGCTCCTGCTCGATGGTGCGAAGCTGGTCCTCTTGCCGCAGAGTGAGGGTGCTTCGTGCCTCGGTGAGCCGCGCAGAGAGCTCTTCAGGCAGCCCCGTTTCGGTTACCTCGGTGTCACTCCCCAGGAGCTCCTTTGCTTCATTCAAGAGAAGCGTGGTAGCGGAATCCGTCTCGAGGGCGAAAGCCTCCATCACCTCCTGCCGCCGCTGATCAAGGCTGGCGGTCTGCGCTGATACCCTCTCTCGAAGCGTCGCCGTGTGGGCCGTGCGGCGCAGATCTAACTCCGCGACTTGCGCTTCGTACTCCTCCTGGACCTCCTGTTTTAGCCGGCTAAGGGCATCCTCATCGACCGACGTAATCACGTACTGAGCGAAGTAGATGACCCGCTCAAGGCTACGGGGGGAGATATTCAGGAGCAGGGAGAGCCTGCTGGGCGTGCCCTTGACGAACCAGATGTGGCTGACCGGGGAAGCTAACTCGATGTGGCCCATGCGCTCGCGCCGTACCTTGGCGCGGGTGACCTCGACGCCGCACTTGTCGCAAATGATCCCCTTATAACGGACGCGTTTGTACTTACCGCAGTAGCACTCGAAGTCCTTCGTCGGGCCAAAGATCTTCTCACAGAAGAGGCCGTCTTTCTCTGGCTTCAAGGTCCGGTAGTTGATGGTCTCCGGCTTCGTGACCTCGCCGTAGGACCAGCTCCGGATCTGTTCCGGGGAGGCCAGCGAAATCCGAATGGCGGTGAAATCGTTAACGTCTAACACTCTCTACCTCATGCGTGATGCGTGACACGTGATGCGTGATGCGTCACGTATTACGTCAGAACTCTCCCCTCTCCGGTCCGGTCAGATCGATGCCGAGGTCTGGCACCTCGAGCCCAGACTCCTCCGCGAAGGCGACGGACTCTTCTTCTTCGTTCAACACCTCCACTGCGAGCCCCAAGCTTTGCAGCTCTTTTACCAGCACCTTGAAGGACTCCGGCACGCCTGCCTCCATGATATTCTCGCCCTTGACGATGGCTTCGTAGGTCTTGACGCGCCCGACCACGTCGTCCGACTTGACGGTCAGGAGTTCCTGGAGGATGTGGGCCGCGCCATAGGCCTCCAGCGCCCAGACCTCCATCTCCCCAAACCGCTGCCCACCGAACTGCGCCTTCCCCCCCAATGGCTGTTGCGTGATGAGAGAGTATGGACCCGTGGATCGCGCATGGATCTTGTCCTCAACCAGGTGGACCAGCTTGAGCATGTAGATGTAGCCCACGGTGACCGGCTGGTCGAACGGCTGTCCCGTGCGGCCGTCGTAGAGGATTGCCTTGCCGGTGGTCGGGGGCGAGAGCCGCTGGTCCTCATAGAGCGCCTTGATACCCTCTGCTACCTCCTCGTCGGTCCAGGTCGCTGGGCGTCGCTGGCTAATCTTGCCATCGGATTCACCCCCGGCTCCGTTCTCATGTGAAAGGAGAGCCCGGTGCTGAACCAGCCAGAGGCGGAGACAAGCCTCCCTTGCGTAGCCAACTTGGTCCTCGTCGAACGCTCTGCGGCCATCAAACCCCTGGTCTTCCAGCCAGCGTATACCAATGGCCGCGCGCTCCTGCTGGCCGGTGGGGAGGGAACCGGAGTGGGCCTGTGCGGCCAGGGCTTGCTGGATGAACCAGGCCCGGGCCAGGCTGTCCTCGATGGTCACGCTATTGGCGCCGTCGAACACCGGGGTGATCACCCTGAAGCCGAGGGTGTTGGCGGCCCAGCCCAGGTGGGTCTCGAGGACCTGCCCCACGTTCATTCGGGAGGGCACGCCCAAGGGGTTGAGGATGATCTCGACGGGGGTTCCGTCCTCCAGGTAGGGCATGTCCTCAACGGGCATGATCTTGGCGATGACGCCCTTGTTGCCGTGGCGCCCGGCCATCTTGTCCCCCTCCGAAATCTTGCGGCGCTGGGCGATACTCGCCTGCACCAGCTTGGTCACACCTGGCGGTAGTTCGGGATGCTCTTCTCGGGAGAAGACCTTGACGTCGATAACCTTGCCGTGCTCGCCGTGGGGCACGCGCAGGGAGGTGTCCTTCACCTCCCGCGCCTTCTCGCCGAAGATAGCCCGCAAGAGCTTCTCCTCCGGAGTTAGCTCAGTCTCACCCTTCGGCGTGATCTTCCCCACCAGGATGTCACCAGGCCCCACTTCGGCGCCGATCCGGATGATCCCGTCCTCATCCAGATCCCGCAGGCTTTCTTCGCCCACGTTAGGGATGTCTCGGGTGATCTCCTCAGGGCCGAGCTTGGTCTCTCGGGCCTCGGTTTCGTGCTTTTCGATGTGGATCGAGCTGAACTTGTCCTCTTGCGCCACCCGCTCGCTGATGATGATGGCGTCCTCGAAGTTGTAGCCCTCGAAGCTCATGAAAGCGCATAACAGGCTTTGACCCAGGGCTAGTTCGCCCTGGTCCGTTGAGGAGCTATCGGCGATTGGCTGGCCAACGCTGACCTGTTCCCCTTTTGAAACAATGGCCCGTTGGCTGATGCAAGTACCTTGATTGCTCCGGCGGAACCGGATCAGGTGATGGGTGTGGCGCTTGCCTTCTGCGTCCTCTATGACCGCGTCATCGCCTGTAACGCTGACGACGACACCGTCCACCTGGCTGCGGACCACGTGACCCGAATCCCAAGCCGTTCGCTGCTCCATCCCGGTGCCTACCAAAGGCACCTCGGGCCGGACCAAGGGAACTGCTTGGCGTTGCATGTTAGCTCCCATCAGCGCGCGGTTCGCGTCGTCGTGCTCCAGGAAGGGGATTAAGGAGGTCGCTACGCTCACAATTTGCTTTGGCGAGACATCCATGTAGTCCACCCGTTCGGGCGGCTCGATGACGAACCTGCTGCCACGACGACACTCAACACGAGTCTCGATGAACTGGCCCTTGTCATCCAGAATCGCATTCGCCTGGGCCACGATGTACCGGTCCTCTACGTCGGCGGAGAGGTACTCGATCTCTTCGGAGACAGACGGAACGAGCCGTACCTGCTGTTCCGGGAGCCCTTGGAGCTTCGTTACCAGCTGGCTGGTCACGGTGTCCCCGGGTCCAGCCAACTCCCGGCCGTTGCCGTCCTTGAGCACCTCCCGCAACGTCCGGCCAAGCAGCTGTCCGGAATGGCTGGAGAGCTCCCGGATAACCTTCCGATAAGGCGTCTCGATGAAGCCGTAATCGTTCACCCGCCCGTAGGTGGCGAGGGAGCCAATGAGGCCGATGTTGGGACCTTCCGGGGTTTCGATAGGACAGATGCGCCCATAGTGGGAGTGGTGGACATCCCGAACCTCGAACCCGGCGCGGTCTCGGGAGAGACCGCCCGGCCCCAGGGCGGAGAGCCGCCGCTTGTGGGTCAGCTCTGCCAGGGGGTTCGTCTGGTCCATGAACTGTGAGAGCTGCGACCCGCCGAAGAACTCCTTGATGGCGGCCACCACCGGACGAATGTTGATGAGGCCGCCGGGAGTCGCCTGTTCTGCGTCCGTGATGGTCATCCGCTCCCGAATGACCCGCTCCATTCGGAGCAGCCCGATGCGGAACTGATTCTGTATCAGCTCACCCACGGCCCGGATGCGCCGGTTTCCCAGGTGGTCGATGTCGTCCGCGTGTCCGGCACCGTTGTTCAGGCCGATCTGTCTCCGGATAATCTCGACGAGGTCCTCGTTGGTGAGGATGCGGGTGGTGGGGGGAACGTCCAATTCCAGCCGTTTGTTCAGCTTGTACCGCCCCACCCGGCCCAGATCGTAGCGGCGCGGGTTGAAGAACAACGCGTTAAGGAGGGCCTGCGCGTTGTCCAGGTTCGGCGGGTCGCCGGGGCGCAGCCGGCGATAAAACTCGATAAGGGCTTCCTCCGTGGTCTTGGTCGGCTCCCGGTCGATAGTTGACCTGATGAAGTGATGGTCCGCGTCTGCGTCCGTTTCGGCGAATAGGTCCAACAGGGTTTCATCCGAGCCGAAGCCGACGGCCCGCAACAACATGGTGACGGGTATTTTGCGACGGCGGTCTACCTTGACCGAGAGCACGTTACGGTTGCTGGTCTCGAACTCCAGCCAGGCGCCGCGGTTGGGGATGAGCTTGGCGAAGGCCAGCGGCCGGCCGCTGGTGGGGTCGTCGTCGGCGGTAAAGTACACGCCGGGCGATCGGACCAACTGGCTGACGACCACCCGCTCCGCTCCGTTGATGACGAAGGTCCCGTTTGGCGTCATCAGCGGGAAGTCGCCCATGAAGATCGGCTGCTCCACGTGCTCGCCCGTCTCTTTGATACTCAGGCGGACGTTGACGGTGAGGGGCGCAGAGTAGGTGATGTCCCGCGCCCGGCATTCTTCTTCGTTATACTTGGGCGGTTTGAATTCGTAGTCCAGGAACCGCAGTTCCATGCGGTTCCCGGTGAAATCGGAGATGGGGTTTATCTCATCGAACAGCTCACGCAGTCCCTCCCGCTTGAACCATTCGAAGGAGTCCACCTGAATCTGAATCAGGTTCGGGAGTTCGAGGACGTCCGGTATCCGAGCGTAGGACTTCCGGACGTTGGGCAGGGAGCGCTGTCCCAGAGACAGAACCGCCGAAGTCATAGAAGAAAACTCCTTTCCGGCCTTGGGATAGCCGGACGACGACTCTCCTGATCACGAGAGGGGGCTCAGGTAGAGGCCCGACCGGTAGGGCTGCGGTGAGGACCGCGCGCCGCTTGGCCGGTAGAGATCGGGGGAAAATCAAGACACACTACGGGATGTAGGAAACATACCGTATCTAGAGATGATAACGTCCGGGGCGGGACGTGTCAAGGCACGTTTAGTGACATAACTGTTGATCTCCACCCAGGAGTCGTTCCCGCCCCGCCCAGCGGGTGGCCCTTGGACTATCGACGGGGTGGCCTGGGA
>CAZPYZ010000008.1:0-21102 GCA_964590215.1 uncultured Dehalococcoidia bacterium
GCCTAGCTGTAATGTTCTGTCAGCGCCTCGCTCATGACCAGTGCGAGATACTGAACCGCCGCGATGGCCCTGGGGTAACGCATCCTGGTCGGCCCCAAGACGCCGACAGTGCCCCGCAGCCGGCCAGGGATGCCGTAGGGGGCCAATACCACGCTGTAATCTCGCATCCCCTCCACTGGGTTTTCGCTTCCGATAAGGACCCGTGTGTCATCATCGCCGGCCATGCGGGAAACCAGGGAACCCAAAACCCGCCGGTCCTCCACCAGCTCCATCAAGCCCAGGGTACGCTCATTGGACGCGAACTCCGGCTGGGCCAAGAGGGCACGGAGGCCTCCGAGCTGGGCCACTTCCGCCGTGCTCGCATCCTCGGCTTCCATCATCCGGGTCGCCGTCCGGGTGACCCTCTCTTCGAGAGGCGTCATGTTGACGCTCTGCTGTCCGATCTCCCGGGCAGTGGAGCCCGAGAAGGCGGCGCTCAACCGGTTCCCGATGACGGACAACTCGTCCTGGGCGACAGCCTCTTCCAGGTGCAGCAGCTGTTGCTTCACGCGGGCTTCCTGGAGCACGAGGACGAGCAGGACCAGGAAATCCTGGAGGGAAACCAGCTCCAGGTGCTTGAGACGGGTGGCTCGCGCGCGGGGGAAGGTGATGAGCGCCAGGGCCTCGGCCAGCTCGGCGATGACCGACGTGGCTATCGCCGCCCAGTCATCCAGCTCGCCCTCTAACTCGAGAATCCTGCTGCGCACCTCTCGTTGGACCTGCGCAGGGAGGCGATCCGTCTCCATGAGGGCCTCAACGAAGTAACGATAGCCCTTGTCCGAAGGGATGCGCCCGGCGGAGGTGTGGGGGTGGGTGATGTACCCGTCCTCTTCCAGCGCGGCCATCTCGTTACGGATGGTCGCAGAACTGACCCCCAAGGGATGGGCTCGAGCGACATGCTCGGATCCCACGGGGCTGGCTCGGTCCACGTACTCGCGGACAATCACACGGAGCACAGCGCCCCGCCGGGCGGACAGACGCGCGTAACGACCCGCCGTCAGGATCACCTCCTCCCTCCCGTTAGCACTCTAGCCGCCAGAGTGCTAACCAACTGGACTGTATCATCCGGCCAAATCGGCTGTCAAGGAAACGAAGGCGGGGGCGGCCACAACGACGGCGGACGCCGGCGGGACAACCACCGGTTTGGTATGATCGGCGTATCTTCTTGTTCGCCCTGGTGTTGTTAGTAATGGCAACCGGTGGGCGGGTAGAAGGGCGGCTGTGTGACGGACGATGATGATGCGGTCCTCATCGAGCGGGCCAGGTCCGACCCGGAGGCCTTCGGCGATCTGTACGAGCGGTACGTTACCAGGATCTATAGCTATGTGTATCACCGGACCGGTAACGCCGCAGATGCCGAGGACCTGACCGAACGGGTCTTTCTGCAGGCCCTGACGCACCTGCCCAAGTACCAGTATCGTGGGCTGCCCTTCTCGGTTTGGCTCTTCCGTATAGCCCATAACCTGGTGGCCAACTGGTACCGCGATCGGGGCCGCAGTCGCACCCTGTCCTTGGATGGGGTGGGAGCAGTGGCCCAGGAAAGCGATAGTCTGGAGAAAGTGGAAGAGGCTGCCCTGGTGCGCAAGGCGGTCGCACGGCTATCCCAGGACCGGCAACAGTTGTTGCTCTTGAAGTTCGGACAGGAGCTATCCCATGCGGAGATTGGACAGATTATGGGGCGAAGTGAAGGCGCCGTGAAGGCGCTGCTTCACCGAACCCTCAGAGCGCTCAAAGAAGAGCTACAGGACATCAACGCCGATGCGACAGAGCGAGAGAAGGCGAGCTGATTCCGGCGACCCCTTGGCGGGGCTGCCCCCTGACGTGGTGGAGACCGCGCACAAGCTGGCCAACGCCTACCCAGCCGCGGTCCCTTCCCAGGAGTTCCGGCTAGCCCTCCGCGCTCGTTTGATCACTGAGGCCGAGCGGCTCCAGCGCGAACCTGTCACACCACAGGGTTCCGGCCTCCTCGTTCCTGCAGCCGTCGGCGCCGCGGCCATCGCGGGTATTGCGCTACTCGGCTGGCGGACCAGGGCGTTTTCTCATCTCATCGCCCACGCACAAGGGCAGTTCCGGACTGCTCAGGGCAACTAACCACCACCGCAAACGCGCCCAACGCCCTATAATCACGCGTTGGAGGGATGCCAGTTGAGCCGTTACGCCCGCATTGTGGGCTGGGGCAAGTACCTCCCCAGCCAGATCCTCACCAACCACGAGATAGCTCAGAAACTCCCCACTTCCCATGAGTGGATCGTCACCCGCACGGGGATCCACGAACGCCGCATCGCCGCTGAGGCCGAGACCCCCTCTTCCATGGGCGTCCTGGCCGCGCAGGACGCGTTGAAGCAGGCCTCCCTATGGCCCGAGGATCTAGACCTGATCATCGCCGCCACTTCCAGCCCCGATCGCCTGCTCCCCTCGTGTGCAGCTCTTATCCAGAAGGGCCTAGGAGCGCCGCCCATCCCCGCCTTCGACCTTAACGCCGCCTGCAGCGGCTTCCTCTACAGCCTCCATGTCGCTCACCAACTGATCCAAACCGGGGCCTACCAGACCATCCTGGTCGTCGGTGCCGAGGTCTACTCCCGCATGCTGAATTGGGAGGACCGCTCGACCTGCGTTCTGTTCGGCGACGGCGCTGGGGCGATGGTACTCCGCGCATCGGACGCGCCGGGGGGCATCCTGAGCTGCGTGGCAGGCAACGACGGGACGAGAGCGGATCTCATCCAGGTGCCGGGGATCAGCGCCAGTTGCAGCGATCCCCTCGTCAACGGCAGGGCCCACCTGACTATGGACGGCGGTCCCGTCTTCAAAATAGCGGTCCGCGTCCTGGTGGACTCTGCCCAGCGGGCCCTCGATCAGGCTGGGCTCACCCCAGCCGACCTCGACCTGTTTATTCCCCACCAGGCCAACCTCCGCATTATTCAGTCCGCCGCCGAAGCGACCGGCATCCCCAAGGACAAGGTCTTCGTCAATGTGGATAGATACGGGAACACGGCAGCGGCTTCCATTCCTATTGCTGTGTGCGAGGCCGCGGACGCAGGCAGGCTGAAGCAGGGCACCCGGGTCCTACTCGCAGGCGTGGGTGCTGGCTTTTCCTGGGCCACCATGGCCGTGGAGTGGCGAACGAACCCTTGATACGCCCGGCCAGACACCCGACCCTGGTCCAGATTGTCGTCCCTCAAACCGGGCTTCTGAGAGACACCCTTCTCATCGTGGGCTTCAGCCTCCTGATCGGGCTTTGTGCCCAGATCGCTTTCCGTCTCCCCTTCACCGACATCCCGATCACCGGGCAGACCCTTGGGGTGCTGCTCTGTGGCGCCGTCCTCGGGAGCAAGCGCGGCACCCTGGCCCTCCTCGTGTACCTGGGGGAAGGCCTCGCTGGATTACCCGTCTTCGCTTCAGGTAACAGCGCCTGGGTCCCGACCCGGTTCGGCGTCCCCTACATTGCGGGCCCTACCGCGGGTTTCCTGGTTGGATTTGTGGGCGCCGCGTTGCTGGTGGGCTGGTTGGCTGAGCGGGGGTGGGACCGCAGCGTCCGGTGGACCGCCCTTGCCATGCTCCTGGGCAACACGATCCTGTATCTTCCCGGCCTCACCTGGTTTGCGCTCTTCGTCGGAGCGGAGCGGGCCTTTGCCCTGGGCCTCTTGCCCTTTGTCCCTGGCGACCTTCTTAAGCTCGGTCTGGTCGCCGCGGCGTTGCCTTCGGCGTGGTCCCTGCTCGGCCGGCCGCGTGCTACCCTGTAACCATGGAGTTGACCTGGCTAGCCCATGCGTGTTTTCGCATCCGGAGCCGCGAGGCGGTGGTAATCACCGATCCGCCGGGAAAGGAGTGGGGAAGCCTCGGCCCGCTTCAAGCCGACATCGTAACCATCAGCCATCGCCATCCGGGCCACGGTAACGCGGAGGCCGTGACGGGGGATCCCCTGGTGGTGGAACGCCCCGGCGAATACGAGATCCGGGACGTGGCCATCCGGGGCATTGCGACCTACCACGACGGTGATAAGGGGCAGAGGCTAGGGAAGAACACCGTCTTCCTGCTCGAGATGGAAGCCATGACCCTCTGCCACCTGGGCGACCTGGGTCACGTCCCCTCCGCGACACAGACCGAAGAGCTAGGGAACGTAGATGTCCTCTTGCTGCCAGTGGGCGGCGGCAGCACCATCGACGCCACCAAGGCAGCGGAGACGGTTAGCCTCATTACTCCGAAGATCGTGGTCCCGATGCACTACCAGGACCAGCGTGTGCGGACGGACCTGGAGTCCCTCGACCGGTTTCTCAAAGAGATGGGGATAAGCGAGGCGCGACCACAACAGCGCCTCAATATCAGCAAGTCCCAGCTCCCCGCCGAGACTCAGGTGGTCGTCCTGGAGCGCCGACGGCAGACGTAATGCGTAATACCTAATACGTGATACGTTGGTCACGCATTACGCCTCATCTCCCCCTGAACACTGGTCTGCGCTTCTCCATGAAGGCGGTGCGGCCCTCTTTGTAGTCCTCGCTGGCGAAGCAATCCGCCACGAGCTGCTCTACTCTCCCGAGGTCCCGATCTGCTTTGTCTTTTATCGCCTCGTCTATCGCGGCGCGGACCGCCTTGATGGTAAGGGGGGCATTGTCGGCGATGGTCGCGGCCAGCTCTTTAACCTCGTCTTCCAGACAGTCCCCGGGAACCACGCGGTTAACCAACCCCATGCGGAGCGCGGTCTGGGCGTCGAAGCGGGCTCCCGTAAGCAGGACTTCCCGGGTGTTGGCGGCGCCAATCAGTTCCACCATCGCCTTGACCTGAGCGTAGCCGTACCCGACTCCCAACCGCGCGGCGGGTACCCCGAACTGGGAGTCCTCCGAAGCGATACGCAGGTCCGCTTTCATGGCAGTCACCAGCCCGCCGCCTAGACAGAAGCCCCGGATCATCGCGATGAGGGGCTTGCCCAATTCAGCGTAGCTGGCGCTGGCCCTCGCCCCGATCTTATTGAACTCCTCGATCTGCTCCGGTGTGGCCCGGCGGCTTTCGAACTCAGAGATGTCCGCCCCCGACACGAAGGACTTGTCCCCTGCGCCCGTCATTACGACCACGCGCACCTCGGGGTCCCTGGCGAAGGATCCGAGGATCTCCGGTATCGCAAGCTGCATCTCCAGACCGATCGCGTTGCGGCGCTCTGGATTGTTGAAGACCATCCAGCCGACGCCGTCCTCCTTGTACCCGATCATCTTGTCGGTCTTCAGCGGAACCTGTGTAGCGACCATTGTTACCTCACCCTTTGAGAAGTTAAGTTAGGAAGTGGGGGATTGAGGAAGTTAACGCCCAACCCCTAGCTTCCTGATTTCCTGACTTCCTCAATTCCATGCTCCTAGATGACCTCGTTCGCGTGTAATGCGGCGACCGCCTTCGCGTCATAACCCATGCTGGTTAGGATCTCGTCCGTGTGTTCGCCGTGATCCGGGGCGGGCCTGCGGATGGCCGGCCTGCCGCCGAGGCTGCCCAGGTTGGTGGCATGGCCCAGCACCTCCAGCGTGCCCAACCTAGGATGGTGGACGGTTTTGGCCATCTGCAGGTGCTTGACCTGGGGGTCGCTCATCGTCTGGTCGACGGTGTAGATGGGGCCGCAGGGAACCCCGGCCTGGTTGAGCGCCTCGATCCACTCCTGGCTGGTGCGGGTCCGAGTACGGGCTTCGATAACCTCGTTCATTGCCACCCGGTTCTTTGAACGGGTCCCCCGGTCTTTGAAGTCCGGATGATCGATAAGCTCCGGCGCGCCGAGGGCCCGGCAGAGGCGGTGGTAGATGGGGTCTCCCGACGCTGCGATGTTGATGTACCCATCGGCCGTCGGGAACACCCCCGTCGGAATGCTGGTGGGGTGGTCGTTCCCCGCCTGAGGCGGAACCTCGTGGGCGATGGTCCAGCGCGCCGCCTGAAAGTCCAACATGGCGATCTGAGCCTCCAGTAGCGACGTATGGACCCACTGGCCCTCTCCGGTTCGCTCCCGCTGATGCAGCGCTACCAGGATGCCGATGGCGAGGTACATGCCAGCCGTGAGGTCGGCGATGGGGACCCCCACCCGCACGGGGCCCTGCCCCGGCAGCCCGGTGACCGACATCAAGCCGCCCATCCCCTGCGCGATCTGATCGAAACCGGGGCGGTCGCGGTACGGCCCGTCCTGCCCAAAGCCCGAGATGCTGCCGTAAATGATGCGAGGGTTCACCTTCCGGACCGACTCGTAATCGATGCCCAGGCGGGACTTTACGTCCGGTCGGTAGTTCTCCACTATCACGTCCGCCCTACGGGCAAGGTTCAGGAAGAGGTCCCGGGCGCCCTCGGCCTTCAGGTTGAGGGTCATGCTGCGTTTGTTGCGCTGCAGGTTCTGGAAGTCGAACCCGTCGCGTTCGCCCCCGATGCCGTCACCGGCGCCGGCATCCGCGGGCTCCTCTATCTTGATGACGTCCGCGCCCCAGTCAGCTAGTTGTCGCACGGCCGTGGGGCCGGACCGAGCACGGGTGAGGTCGAGAACAACGACGTCAGAAAGCGGAAGATTAGCGTCGACCATGCGTTAACGTCCTTTTCCTGGTACTGGAAATCAGGAAGTTATAAGGGAGGGAAACAAGGGAGGAGGGGCCCCTTACTTCCCTATTCCATATTTCCTGACTTCCTGAGTATGCGAGGGGCATACTACCCGCCAGCCCTTCGACGTGTCAACTCGGGAGGCATGGTATACTGGCCCCGCTTTGCGCCTGACCAGCCGGCTGACGGCCATCCTTTGCACCGCCCTCGTGGCGGTGACATACTTTGCCGCAGTGCCCCGAAACCTATCACGCGCTAGCGCAGCTCATGACCACCAAGCTGTGCTCGAGATTGAGCAGATGCGGTGGCACACCCCGCCGCCGGTCAACATGGTCTCCGCCAAGCTCCGGGTACCGGCCAGCAGCCCTGAAATAAGCGCCCTGCACGCGCGCTTCGGCACGGAGTTGGTCAGGGACAACCCCTTGACCCGAGTTGCAACCTTTAGCGTCCCCACGGCGGTTTCCGCGGAGCATCTGGCGCCGCTACTGGAGCGGCACCCTCTAGTGGAATGGGCAGAGCCGGTGCGTTGGCGGCGCCTGTTCGACCTGCCACGCGCGCCCTTCAACCCCAACGACAGCAACTACGCTAACTCCCAGAAGTGGTACTACGACCTCGTCTCAGCGCCAGGCGCATGGGGCATCGAAACGGGGTCGCCCTCGGTCATCATCGCCGTGCTCGATAGCGGCGTCCTGTGCGCCCACCCGGACCTCGCCACCAATATCTGGCGTAACACCAAGGAGATCGCCGGTAACCAGGTCGACGATGACGGGAATGGTTTCGTGGATGACGTCAACGGCTTCGACTTCGTCGGCGCGGAATCGGGCGGGGAGGGACCGGACCTCCGCGGCGACGGAGACCCCTGCGTGAAGACGGGCGACCCTTCGATAGGGAATGCCCGCGATGACGACGGCGACGGCGTTATCGACAACGGGGTCTCCCACGGCACGCTGGTAGCCGGCATCGCCGCAGCCGTCTCCAACAATGGTTTAGGTGTGGCAGGGATGTGCTGGAGATGCGCCATCATGCCGCTGCGGGTCGCCAACGCCGAAGGTTGGATCCGCAGCAGCGACCTGGCCGACGCGATGTCCTACGCGGCCCGGAATGGGGCCAGGGTGATCAACGTCAGCTTGGGGGGGCCGGAGATCAGCCAGGCCGAAATCGCCGCGGTGAATCTCGCGGTAAATGCGGGGGCCGTCGTCGTGGGCGCCTCTGGCAACGAGAACCGAAGCCCTATCTCGTACCCCGGACAGCTGCCGAACGTGATCGCCGTCGGAGCATCGGACCGGCAGGACCCCAAGGGCCGGGCGCCCTTCAGCAACTGGGGGACTGGCGCCGCGAATGACCGGCCCGTGGACGTCGTCGCACCGGGGGTACAGATCGTTTCGACTTACGTTACCAGTGCCGGAGAAGAGGCCGCTGGGGGCGGCACCGCAGGGGGTGCGACCTACGGTAGGGCGTCTGGCACGTCCTTTGCCGCTCCCTTGGTTTCGGGCCTGGTAGGATTGCTCCTCTCACGCAACCCGGCCCTCACCCCGGCCCAGCTCAAGCAGGTCATCAGAAACGCCGCCTCGCCCCTGCCCGACGATCCCGACGACAGTCCCAACGCCGGCCCCGCATGGGCTGGTGCAGGCATGATCAACGCCCAGCTCTCCCTGGAGAACCTGGGATCGATCGCCACAGCTACGCCAACGATGACAGGCACGCCGTCACCCACCCCCACGCCCAGCTCCACGCCTCTCCCTGCCGGCAATAAGCCGCAGCCGTTGGCGCCAGCAACTGGCGCTACGCTCTCTGGTTTGAATACGACGCTGACCTGGAACAACCCCGCAGGAGCGACCCAGTACCAGGTCCAGGTAATCCCGGCCAACAACGACGGCCCCGCGATCAACCTGATCAGGAATCTAGAACGGTCTTATGTGATCCAAGCTCCGGTGTTCGGCGCCGGCCCCTATGTGATCCTTCCGGGAATGACCTACACCTGGCGTGTCCGGACGACCACCGCAACCACGGGGATCGAAGAGAACAGCCCGCTATGGGGCGCCTGGTCCGACGGCTTCACCTTCAGGACGCGGACCGCGACCAGCACCGGCATCACCCCCGTCTCTCCGTCCAACGGGGCAACCGGCATCGGGTTGACGCCGGCGATTCGATGGAACAACAGCGACACCGAGGTCTTTTACTACGAGGTCCAGGTGAGTCGCGACGCGTCCTTCAACACCGATCCGGCGACCGCTTCGGCTATGGTCTATTGGGAGCTCCGCCATGGGGCCGTGACCAACCCCGTCAACAGCTATGCGGTTCCGGCGACCTTCCCTCTTCAGGCCAATACGACCTATTTCTGGCGGGTGCGGCCGCGCATCCAGGGGGACGGGGCGCCTGTGGCCTGGTCGACGCTCTTCAGCTTTACTACGTCGGCGAGCGCGTCACCGCCTCCGCCAACGGCGCCCACGCCCACCTCAACCCCGGGGTCAACGGCGCCCACGCCCACCTCAACCCCGCCGTAGGAATCTGTGAGACCCTGTACCTACATGGTCCTCCGCGGCACAACCTACCGAGACCTCAACTTCTTTGATGAACGCGACCGGGAAGCCACCATCCGCCGCCTCTCCCGCCGCCTGGAAGCCCTCGGCTGTCAGGTCGTCCGAGATGCAGCATGAGCGGATTTCGTAGGAATCTGGGGGGTGGGGAAGCGATGGTCGATAGCGCTTCCACGCGTCGCCCCGCCGCCCTATCCCACCGTCACCCAACTCCGGGTCTCAGATGACCGGTCGATGGCCTCCAGCAGGCGATGCAGGCGCGTGCCGTCCTCGAAGGTCGGGGACAGATCTTTCCCGGAATGCACGGCCTCAGCGAAACCCCGGAACAACTGGGCAATGTTGTAGGCCGCGCTCCCGAGGTCGAGGCCGGGTACCTGGACGAGCCGGTCTGGGATGGGGATCTCTTGCTCAGACCCGCCACCTTTGGCCCCCCGCAACGTGACCAGAGAGAGCTCTAGCAGCGCGGGGGACGTTGCGGTGATTTTCCCTTCAACCCCATGGACGTCCAGCCTGAACCCGCTGCCGTGCATGGCAGTGTTACTGATCTGCACGGAACCCATGGCGCCCCTCGCGAGGCGAGCGATGAAACTCACGTTGTCCGGACTGGTGACCGGCACCGTTCCGCCGGTGTCGGGGAAGGTCCACTCGGCGATCTGGGTGTCCACTTGAGCGGAGAGCGACTGAATGTCGCCCAGCAGCCAGCAAAGCGCGTCGATAGAATGGCCGCCCGCGATAGAAAGCGCACCGAACCCCGAGTCCTTCCGGGCCAGAAAGCCTGAGGTCGAGGGCCGGGGGGTCAGGGATCCTGCCCCGAACATGGACATGTGGAAGGTGAGGGGACGTCCCACGAAGCCCTCTTCGAGTAGTTCTTTCATGCGAAGGAAAGGCGGGGCAAAGCGCGCCTGCAAGCCCGTCATGTTTCGGAGCCCCTTGGTTCGGGCGAGATGCGAAAGCTCCTGGGCCTGGCCGGAGGTGACGCAGAGAGGCCACTCACAGTAGACGTGTTTGCCGGCTTCTAGCGCCGCCTTGGAGATGGGATGGTGGAGCAGGATGCGGGTTGCCACGGCCACAACGTCGATGTCCGGGTCCTGGACCATAGCGTGGTAGTCGGAGTAGTGCTTGGGGGCGCCGAATTCCTTGGCGGCAGCCTCGGCGGTCTCCTCGTGAGCGGTGCAGACGGCCGATAGCTGGACCTCCGGAAGAGACCGGTAAGCCGGGACATGGGCTCTGGGGCCCCAGCCCGCGCCGGGCGTTGCGCCGACCAAACCGATACGGAGTGGTCGTTCTGCCATGATTTACCTCCCTGTGGGCTCAAGCCCGCGATAGCAGCGGGTCAGGTTCGTAGCGCGGCGTTCCAGCGGCTTAGTAGCCTGTTTCATTAATACGGTGACGAAGCTAGCCTTGTCACCCTGAGGAACGAAGGGTCTGGCGGCGGCGGGGCCTCCCCACCAGATGCTTCGTGCCTCCCACGAAAATGGGGTTGGAGCCAGCGAGATTGGGGAGTAAAGGCGCGCCTCCACCACCAGATGCTTCCTTCGTCAGCATGACAGAAGCCGCCTTTTCATTCGCTAGAGAATGGCCGGGAGGCTCCAGTGATGCCTCAGCATGACAACGCCAGGAGCGTTTTCCGGGATACCTGTCCGAAGTTATTAAACGGTGTACTCAGCTGCCGAGGATCTCCTTGAGAGCCACCCTCAACTCAGGCCCAATGTCTGGCCGCCCGAGTGCCAGCGCCACCGCGGTCCTGAGGTACCCGACCGGGTTCCCGGTATCATACCGCACCCCTTCAAAGGCACAGGCGTAGACAGGCTCTCTGGCGAGGAGGTTCTGCAGCGCATCGGTAATCTGCAGTTCACCGCCGGCGCCCGGTCGGGTGCGGGCTATTGCGTCAAAGATGCCGGGCGTGATTACGTACCGCCCTACGATCCCCAAGTCAGAGGGCGCGTCTTCCGGCCGGGGTTTCTCCACCAGGCCCTTCACCAGGTAGACCCCCTGCCCCAAAGGCTCCCCATCCACCACGCCGTAGCGGCCGATGTGCGCCCGCTTTACCCGCTCGACCGCGATGACACTGCCACCGTATCGCTCGTAGACGTCCAGCAACTGGCGTGTAACCGGTACCCTGGAGACGATGACGTCGTCCGGGAAATAGAGCACGAAGGGGTGGCCTGCCAGCGCCCGTTGAGCCGACTGCACGGCGTCCGCGATACCTTTGGGCTCTCGCTGGCGCACGTATGAGAGGTGGCACGCCCCGACCAGATCCTCAATGAGGTGCAAAGGACTCTCCTCGCCTCTGGCGGCCGCTATTCGCTCCAGCTCCGGGTCCGGGTCGAAGTAATGGTGGACCGCGTCCTTGCCGCCGGACGTCACGATGATCGCGTGGCCCAGACCGGACGCGACGGCCTCCTCCAGGGTGTAATGGATGAGAGGCCGGTCCACCAGGGGCAGCATCTCCTTGGGAACGGACTTCGTCGCGGGCAGGAGCCGGGTGCCTCGGCCCGCGGCGAGAATGAGCGCCACGATTTCGTTCAAAAACCGCTCCTACACGACGCCCGCCTCGGCCAGGGCCGTCAGTTCTGCTTGGGACAGGCCCAAGTCGCCACAGAAGATCTCGTGATTGTGCTCGCCAACCCCGGGGGCGCCGCGACGGAGAGTCCACGGGGTCTTTTCAAAGCGATAGGGAGCGCCGGGGCACCAGGCCGGTTTCTCCAACCCTGTGTCTGGTATCTCCACGAAAAACCCGCGGTCCTCTGCGAAGTGGGGGTCCTGCAGGTTCTCCTCCGGCGATCGGATGATCCCTGCGGCGATGCCCCGCTGCTGGCACCCGTGATAGGCCTCCTCGGAGGGGAGGCCGGCGAAGAACCGGCTCAGCACTTCCCGGATGTGCACCGCCCGGGCATCGGCGGCCTCCAGGCTGCGGAGGCGGTGGAACTCCAGGTGCTGGTCGCCGAGATCGCCCGCCATCCCGGACGAACCCATCCAGTCCAGGAGCAATCCCCAGCTTCGGCTGTCCCGGGGCAGGCCGCCCACGATATGGAGGTACTTCCCGTCTTTGCAGGCGTAGTGGAAGGGAAGGGTTGGCCGGATGGTCGCGTGCCTGGCCGTCTGGCGCTTCACCACCTTCTGGTGGTACACCCAGGCGGGAAAGGCTCCTTCCGTGGTACAGGAGCATGCCTCGTGAATCGACACGTCGATGTATTGTCCCCGACCGGTCACTCCACGGGAGAACAGGGCAACCAGGATCCCCAGAAAGGCATAGTGGCTCCCGATGTGATAGGCCTGGTGGTATTCCCCGCGGATGGGCGGGGCACCCTCGATGTCATCGTACCCACAACTGGCCATCGGGCCTCCCAAGGCGAGGCTGACCAGGTCCGAGGTCACGAAGTCCCTGTAGGGTCCGCTCTGGCCGAAAGGGGTCAGGGAAGCGTAGATGAGCCCTGGATCCTGCGTCCTGAGTCCCGAGTAGTCCAACCCCCAAGCGTCCATGGTGCCGGGCGGATGGGTCTCGAGGAGGATGTCGGCCCTCGCGGCCAGTTGCTTCAGGAGGACCTGCCCCTGCGGCAACTGAAGGTCGAGGGTTATCCCACGCTTATTCGCGTTGTAGTGCCAGAAGAAGAGGCTGCGGTCGCGATCGATGATGTCATCGACGAAGGGCCCGACCCGGCGCGCCGCGTCGCCCCCCGGAGGCTCGACTTTTACGACGTCGGCTCCCATATCTGCGAGGAGCCGGCCGCAGTAGTGGCCCTTTTCATCCGCCAGCTCCAGGACACGCAGCCCGGCCAGGGGGCCGGAGCGGCTATCGCCGGGCATATATCATCGGTCCCACCATGGACGGCAGATGCCCGCTCCCCGCTTCAGCCCTCACCAAACCGCCTCCTCTGCCAGCGTGTCTATCCCTTGCTGGTTCAGCCCCAGGATCTGCCCCAGCACGAACGCATTATCCTGACCCATGACCGGTCCAGGACGACGAAGCGCGGCCACTGTCTCCGAGAGGCGGGCCGGCATACCTTCGAACCGCCGCCGGCCCAGCACAGGATGCTCCAACTCAGCATAAAACCCCCGCTCCCGGAGCTGCGGGTCATTCTCCAGCCGGTCCCGAGCGTTTTGGACCATGCCCGCGGCCACGCCCGCATCTTGCAGCCGGTGAGTCAGCTCCCTGGCATCCTGATGGCAGGTCCAGGCCCCGATGAATCCGTCCAGCTCATCCTGGTGTTGGTATCGTGCATCCATGGTGGCGAAGCGCTCTTCCGTCGCCCACGGGGGCCGCCCCATGACCGCGGCCAAGCGTTCCCACTGTTCATCCGTCATGACCGCGAGCGCGATCCAGCGGTCGTCCCCGGCACAACGGTAAACGCCATGGGGGGCAACCTCGGGGTGCTTGCTGCGGTTGCCCGGCGGGTTGCCAGGCCGCCGGTACGGTCGCCCGTTCACCGAGAAGTCCAGCAGAACCGGTCCCGTGAGCACCATCCCACACTCAACCTGGGAGATGTCAACGTACTGTCCCTCCCCGGTGCATTGCCGGTGATGCAGGGCCATGAGGATTGCCGCCGCTCCGTAGTACCCGGCCGAGTGGTCCATATAGGAGTATCCCCAGCCGGCGGGGGCCTCGCCGGGCAAGCCCGACATGAAAGTAAGGCCAGAGAGGGCTTGGGCGGTGGGGCCCCAGGTGCTGTAGGTCGCGTTGCGGCCGGCATGGCCGAAGCCCGAGACGCTCACGTAGATGATGCCCGGGTTGATGGCCACCATCTCCCGGTAGCCGAGGCCCCATGACTCCATGACATGGGGACGGAAGTTCTCGACTACGACGTCGGAGAGAGCAACCAGCTGTTTCAGCAGATAGAGACCCGTGGGGTGGACGGCGTTTACGGCGAACCCGAGCTTGTTGCGGTTCAGGTTGTTGAACATGCCGCTGCGGTTGAGGTTTCCTTCCATTGCGCTCCGGACAGGTCCTTCGGCGCCGCTCGGGACGGACTCCGGGGCGGGCACCGGCTCCGAGAAGCGAATGGGGTCAGGCCGGCCCTCGTACTCGACCTTGATAACCTGCGCCCCGAAGTCGGCAAGGATGCGGGTGGCCTGAGGCCCCGCCACCACCCAGGAAAAATCAAGGATCCGGACCCCGTCCAGGGGTCCCCAGCGTTCCACGGGCGCAATGGTACCCTTCACCTTCTGCAAGACGCAACCTACTATCACAGCGCATCGCCGCGGCGTTACAATCGCCTAATGGGACTGATGGCCATCCTCCGACCCTTCAGCCGCATGCCAGCTCTTTCCAGGCCGTCGGCCCTCCTCCTGGCCCTGGCGTTCATCGTTGCCACGGGCGCCATCGATTATTTCGCCGGCGATGACGTGGACGTGGCCCTGTTCTACCTCTTCCCCGTGTTGCTGGCTACCTGGTATCTCGGCCCCGTTGGCGGCATGCTGTGCGGCGTGCTTTGTGCCATCGCGGCGACTATGGTGATCCGGCCTGCGGGCCAGACGACGGCACAGCCCGCAAGTGCTCTCTGGAACCTGGCGGTCTGGGTGCTCTTTTACGGGATGGTGATCCCGGCCGCGGTCTGGCTGCGCGGGCTCCTGGAGCGAGAACGCGGCCTGGCGCGCCGCGATCCCTTGACCGGAGTTGCCAACCGCAGGGAGTTCGCCGGCCTCGCCGCCCGGGATCTGGCTCGGTGCACACGCTATGCGCGCCCCATCGCGGTGGCCTACTTCGACTGCGAGAACCTCACCGCCGTGAACGACGCGCTTGGGCCACCAGCCGGCGACCGCCTGTTGCGAGCCGTCGCCGCGGTGCTGCAGGTCCAATCAAGGGCGACTGACGTGGTGGCGCGCCTGAGCGGGGGCGAGTTCGCCCTCCTGCTGCCCGACACGGACCAGGCGGCGGCCCGGCAGCTCGTGGTGCGCATGATGGCGCAGCTAGAGGAAACCATGGAGCGTCAGGAATCTCAGCTCACCTGCTACGTCACGGTGGTGAGTTTCAGCCAGCCCCCGGACTCTATGGAAGCCTTGATGAGCCGGGCGGACGGCCTGTTCTACGAGCTGAGGACCGGCCAGCCGGAGGGTGTCAAGGGCCCTCGGGGCTAGGAGTGTGGCCGGAAACGGCGCACTCAGTCGGGGGGGTGGGGCAAACGACCGTTGCGTGAACCTGGGGTCCTGGGGCGCAGCGCCAGTGTCACCGGCTTTCCGGCCGTGCTTCAAGGCCGTATCACCAGTTGACGTTGTAGAACATCTCAACGGGCTCGGACGGACTGTCCGCCAGGGCAAGGCCCGCGGACACGACGGACGCGCTGAGAGCGAAGCTGGCCGCCAGCACCAGAGCCCGTACCATCAGGGACTGTCCAGGCGCCTGCCGCGCTGCTGCGGCCGGGGCCGGCAGGTGCTCCTCCTGGTGGGTTTGAATCGCCACTTTCATTGTCCTTGCTGGTGAACGCCGGCCCTTACGCATACCGGCGCTCCCTTGGGCGTATGCAATGCGCCCCTACGGCATGGCAAGGGGTATGGCCATCCCGGAGGCGACGAGCGCCACGAGCACCCCTATCAGTTGCGGCAGGAAAGCCCGGACCTCCCACATGCGCTTGCCAGCGCTGGCGGCCGCGAACAGCTCTCTCTTTCGGGCCACCATTTGAGTGGAGCGTTCCAGGTAGAAACGGGCCCGGCTCAGGTGCTCCTCTGTCACCTGCCCGAGTTCAAGTAACACCACAGCCAGAGACCTTCTGCTTTCCGTACTCTCGGCGAGACAGACCTCGAGATCCTCTCGGGACAACAGCCCGTTCTCCACCAGGATGCCGCCGAGGCTGCGATTAGCCTCCTCCCTGAGCTGCTGTTCGGTCCAGCAGCGGTTGCAGCGCTCTTCATAGGCCCGGTACTCGCCGTGACAGTCGGGACACGTCACCTTCTGGAGCCGCCCGCGGGCGATACGCACTATGCGCCGCCCCTGGGTCGCCAGCACTCCGGCTGCCAGGGCCAGAAGCAAGGAACCTAACAGAGTCTTCTGATGGAAGCTCAAGAAGTCTGGGACGGTCTCCATGGTCCATATACGAACCCCTTCGGTGACGCCCTTTACCATCCCGTTGACGCCATCGCCAGCGCCGGTGACCGCGTCCTCAATCCCTGTCCACAAACCGCCGAGGGTGCTCCGCCCGAGCATCACAAGGCCGTCTGCCATCCCCTCCAGCGGCTGCAGGATCCAGGCGAACAGTCCACCAAAGTCAAGTCCAGTCCCCGCAGGCCCAGTCTTGATCTCCGACGAATCCGATCCCTTCGCCCCAGGGGGAACCGTGATCGCGAATCGTTTGCTGGCGGTGCCCCCGGCCTCGTCCGTCACAGCGATATTGACCTGATGCCGCCCTAGCTTCAGCTCTTCCGGACGCAACGAGAATGTGTAGGGAGGCTTGTCTCGCTGAGCGATCTTCCGCCCGTTTACTTCCAGGGCCACCTGGGTCACCGGTCGGGCCGCCTCGAGGTCCACGGACAGCTGGGCTTCCTGGCTCACCACGGCGCCCTCCTCGAGGCTCAGACCCCGGATGACGGGGGGCGGGGGGCTTGCCTTGAAGGAGGTTTCCGCGCTGGCCCGGTCCAGCAGCTGACTGGCCTTGATGGTGAGCTGATAGGTCTTGGCCCCCTTCCGGTTGGGGGAGAAGTACTTGACGACGTACTGCTGCCGCAGCTTATCGGTGATGGCCTTATAGGCCGCTTCGACCTGCCCCGAGGTGGGCGAGAACAGAGGCGATGCGCCGGTGGACTCTGCGATCCGGCTCAGCGGGCGGCGGTCCATCCCGGCCCCGATCCCGATGGGATAGACCGGGATCCCCTTCTGGCGGGCCAGGTTGATGCCGTCATCCAGGCGCGCCCGGCTGCTCGTGTCCAGACCATCGGTGATGAGGACCACCATGGTGCGGCCCACGCCGCTGTTGGAGGCGTACTCCACCGCGGCGAACAACCCGTCATAGAACGCGCTGTTCCCTCCAGTTTCCAACTGTTGCAGGGCCCCCAGCAGCACACTTCGGTCACCGGTGTACCCTTCGACCAGACGCACCTGGGTGGAGAAGGCCATGAGCGCGGCCGGGCCGGGTTCACCCTGTCCGTTGATAAATACGCTCGCGGCGTCCTTGATGGCTTGGAGTTCCTGGGGCGACGTGCTGCCGCTCAGGTCCACCGCGACAACCACAGCCACTTGTTCCTGGGCGTTCACAGCCGCGTTTACTTCCAGCCGCTCCACCTTCACGCCGTCCTCGAGCACTTCGAAGCTCCCTGTCCCCAGGCTCAGCACCGTCTGGCCGTTCTCGTTCAGCGCCGTCACATAAGAGGTAACCCACGGGAAGCCCGAGGCGTCGACGCTGTTGATGACCAGAGAGAGGCGAGGGGCAGCCCCCGCGGCGGTGAGCGGGCTCAACCCCAGGGTGGCCGCGATCAGCCCTGCCGCGGCCAGGCGGAGCGCCCGGCTCCGGGCGGCCGCGGCCGGCGCGGCGGTCCAATACTTCTGATACATAGCTGCCCTCATAGCCAGTCCCTCCTCAACCGTCGTAGGAAATTAGGAAGTTAGGGGGTTCGAGGGCCGCCACCAAACGTCGTCTTGTCTCCCTCACTTCCTTACTTCCTCATTTCCTCACTTCCTGTTCCCTTACTTCCTCGCTACTCCGGTACCGCCGTGACCACCAGCCGGTGGGTGAAGATCCAGTCCGGGTAGCAGGTGATGAGGGTCAGCTGCTCGCCGGGCGTCGGGGCCATGACGTCGATCTGATAAGGAGTGACGATCCGCCAGTCCACCACCCGGTACCGGTGCTCCCCCTCGTCGGTGTAGAGAACGACACTGTCGCCGAGGTCCAGCTCAGGCAGCCGGTTAAAGACATTCCCCTCGTTCCTCGTGATGCTCCTGATGTGGCCTGAAAGCACGATGTTGCTGCGCTGGCCCGGATTCGCGGTCCCCCCATGGTGGCCCGCGGCCCACTTCGCCGTTTCCCACACCAGGACTCCTCGCTCCTCTTTGATCCCGATCTCCACCACCGGGCTATCGACCTCGATGCTCGGGATCCAAATCCACGTGGCTGGCGGGTAGGCCTCGGACCGGACCTCTTGGGCGAGCCCTGGGGCCCGCTCCCGGACCACGGCGATGCTGGAGGCCTCCGAGCGAAACAGAGCATCGGGTTCGACCACCAGACCCTCGGGACCCAGTCCCTCGGGCCAGGGCAGCAGGCCGCTGGCTGACCCTTCGAAGACCCCCAGGACGCCCAGGAAGAGGAGATTGAAGGAGATGAGGACGGTGCCCACCATCCGGGACGCCCGTCGCCAGAGCGGTCGGGGACCGGGAAGCCTACCTGGGAGCGCAGGCATCCTGCCTGCCCCCCTCCGTAGCTCCGGCAGGCTGGAAGGCTGCGCTCCCAGGCCGCCGCCTTTCGTTCTTAGATCCACCGGGCCCAGCTCCCCTGCGTACCCTCGCTCATGTCCAGCTCCACCAAGGCCTCCACGCTCAACAGCTCCACCTCGCTGGTGCGGCGGACCGGAGCGGAGGGTTGGGGCTCAGTGGAATAGGTTCGCCGTCCGCCGCACTCGCGGCACACTGCGGACCACGCATCCTGAAATATCCAGTAGTGGGCACACGTCTTGGGCCTGCTCTTGGTGACCATCGTCTTTCATGACCTCCTGGATCTCGACGGCGAGGCTCCCCGCCTTCCTCCTTTTCCATCTTTGAGGGGATCGGTAACGAATTGGTCACCATTCAGTGAGAGTTCGGTGTTTGTTGCCTGGGGTTGCTTGCCTGGGAGCGCAGCCTTCCAGGCTGCCCGGCATACTATAAGGATTGGGAGGCGCAGCCAGTGCGCCTCCCAATCCTCCTAACTACCGAGTGAGACCGTTACCGGGTCCTGAACATCCCCGCACCTGTCCAGCTCACCGGCATGCCGTCGCCCTGGATCCTGGGGCGGACCCGCCAGTAGTAGGTGCTGTTCGATTCCAGCGGGAACGAGCTCGGGACCGCGTAGCTATTGGGCGGGCTCGTGACAGCCCCGTGGAGGAGCTGCCAGTAGACCATCGCCGTGGCCGTCTCCGGATTGGTCTCGAAGGCCGGGTCCTTGCTGACCTGCACCTCGTAGTAGAAGACCGCCCCGTTGGAGTTGCTCCAGGTCAGGGTCGGCGTCCGGGAATCGATGGTGTTGCCGGCCGCAGGCTCCATCAGCCTGATGGTGTCGCTGCTCACGCCGGGCGTTTTGAACGTCCGGGACGACCAGGCGCTCCAGTCCAATTCCTGGGGAAACGCCGCTGAGGTGGTGCGGATCCGCCAGGTGTAGGTCATGTCGGGTAGCAGGCCATACCACTGAGGAGGCGAGGGAAGGGTGAAGTAACTCGAATCTGCGTTGCGGATGACGTTGGCGCCCGGTCCGTCGTTGTTATGAGGGATGACCTGCAGATGGTACTGGGCCGTTCCAGGCTGCGTGAGCCAGCTCAGGGTGACCCCCAGGTTAGGAACCATGGCGCCATTCATCGGCGCCGTGAGCGAGGGGCCCGGGTCCGGCGCAGTCCCGAAGACCTGGACGCGGTTGTTCTTGGTGTCGGCAAGGTAGACATTTCCCGCGCCGTCCACCGCGACCCCGGTGGCCGCGTACATCCTGCCATCCGTTGAGCCGAAACTCCCGAAAGCCAGGTGAAAGGTCCCATCGCTGCTGAACTTCTGCACCCGGTTGTTCAGGGTGTCCGACACGTACACGTTGCCGCTGTTGTCCACGGCGATCCCCGTTGGCGTCGAAAACTGCTCCGGGAGGGCCCCTGGGGCGCCCCACTTGGTGAGAAGCTCCCCCGCGTTGGTGAATTTCAGCACGCGGCTGGCCGAGGAGTTCGAGTCGGTCAGGTAGACGTTGCCAGCGCTGTCCAGCGCCAGGGCAGGAACAGTCGCCCGCGACCCGTCGCTCAGACCTGGCACGAGCCAGAGTCCAAGAAAATCACCCTCTGCCGTGAACTTCTGGATGCGTCCGTTACCCGTGTCTGCGACGTACACCAGTCCGGCCGCGTCCAGGGCTATCCCCTTTGGCCCGGACATCTGTCCCGTGCCCGCCCCCTTGGTGCCCCACGCGACCAGGAACTGGCCGTCGCTGCTGAACTTCTGCACCCGGCTGTTGCCGGTATCGGCCACGTACAGATTGCCCTGGCCGTCCACCGCGACGCCCAGGGGGCCGCTCAGCTTGCCTGGGCCAGCCCCCGAGCCGCCCCAGGTCTGCAGCCAGGTGCCGGTGCTGCTGAATTTCTGAATGCGGTGGTTGCCGGTATCGGCCACGTAGACATCCCCCGCGGAGTCGATGGCGATGTCGCCCGGCATCTTGAACTGCCCGTCGCTCGCGCCCAGGGAGCCCCACTTCCGCAGGAACCCATAGCTCCCGGCGCTGGCGACATCTGGCGGGCCCAGAACCGCCGCCACGACCGGCAGCACAATAAAGCTCGCAAGGAGCCCGCCCGACAACAGAGTCCTCCAACCTCTCATAACCTTCCTCCTCTGGTTGGCTAGTTCCCACGCTAATTGCCGACGGTGAGCAGAAGGTTCATGGCCGGTAAACGTCTCATCTACGCCGCGAACCCACCGGCTTCGCGATTCGTACAATGGGAGCGTCCGTCATTGACTTGAAAATGGGCGCTGCGACGTTGGGATCCGAGACAGGCTCGCGGCACCACAATGAACCCAACCTCTTGCCTCAGCAGGGGTGACTCTATTTTCATCCCCAGGAGTGCCGGCGCAAGCCGGCTTTGGCGATTGCGAGCTCAACAGGCGGCGGATCGCCGCCAGATACCGGGCATGACATCGCACCGCCGTCCGTCATTGCGAGAAGCGGTGGGGAGGACCATGCCGGGGAGGGCGACGAGGCAACCTGGGAGGGGCGGAAGGATCGGGAAAGCCCTCCCACCACCACCCGGATTGCTTCGGCCGCGAACCTTGGCGGCAGTCGGTCGGTCCGGCACGGCCTCGCAATGACGGTTCCGGCTCCTCGCAGCGTGCCTGATGTCA
>CAZPYZ010000009.1:0-20235 GCA_964590215.1 uncultured Dehalococcoidia bacterium
CCCCAGGTGCACGGAGCAGTCGTTTGCCCCTCTGCCCCGTGTGAGTGCGCCGTTTCCGGCCGCGCTCCTAGGAGACATAGCGTCAGTGCGCAGATACGTGATTCGTAATGCGTGACGGGTGAACGAAGAGTGGTCACGTATCACGGATCAATCGTCACGTTTAGATCCGCCTCCTGGAGAGGAACAGGGGCAGACCCAATGCAATGATGCTCCAGTAGCTGATAGACCTATCGATAAGAGCCGCGGCCACTGCGGTCTCTTTGTCGATCCCTGCCAGGAGCAGCAGGCCCACGACACCCGCCTCCACGAGTCCCAGCCCTCCGGGGGTGAAGGGGACTACGGTGAGGAAGGAGTTAGCCAGCGCGAGGAAGATGACGAAGGGGAACCCCAGGCCAAGGCCCATGGCCTGAGCCACTATGAAAAGGCGCCCTGCTTCACCGAGCCAGACGCCCACACTCAAAGGAGCAATGGCAGCGAGGCGCTTGAAACTGGTGAGGGTGCCTTCCTGAAAGCGGACGTACTGGGCTTGAACCCGGTCCGGGAGCCTGAGGTGCAGCTTGTCCCGCAACGCCCACATGGCGCCGAGGCTGAGAGCGCCCAGGGTGAGGAGGAGGACCCCGGCGGCGATGACCCGATGGGCGAACTCGCTCTGGGCGACGCTAGCACCGCCGAGATTCCACGCGGCGACAAGGAGGAGACCGACCAGCACGAGGGTGTCCAGCAGCCGCTCGGCAACGATGGTGCCCATGGCCGTCGAGAAACTGATTCCAACTGACTGCTTGATTTGGTAGCCGCGATAGGCGTCGCCCAGCTTGGCAGGGATGACGCAGTTGGCAAACCAGCTGAGGAAAATCATTCGTACCAGGCCGATGACGGAAGGGATGGTGGCGCCCACGCCGGCGTTTTGAAGTAATAGACGCCAGCGGAAGGCTCGGAGGAGAAAAGTCAGGTAATGGACGGCGAAGGCGAGGGCGACGAGACGCCCGTCCGACGTTCGCACAGCCCCAGCGATGCTGCCGAAGTCGACCTCCAGCCGGCTGAGGAAAACGGCCAGGATGGCAACGGCGACGCCGAAGGAAAGGAGGGACCGCTTGCGCCAGCGCCCATCGAGGACCGGCTCTGCGGGGGCGAGGGGAGTTTCAGGAGCCGTCGCGCTCATCATCTGGCTCCGCTGAAGCGAAGGCAAGGCCGAAGATGAGACCCGCCTGGGCGGTCATGGAGTGCACGTACAGGTTATCAAAGAGCTGGTAGACCGTCAGGAAAGCGGCGAGCCCTACTCCGGCGAGGGCTGTGCCATACCAGCCGGGATCGGGGGACGCTCGGCGCTGCCAGTGGCCCTTGAGAGATTTACCAATCAGGAAGATGAGGAGTCCGAGGTAGGCGGCCAATCCCAGCACTCCCGTCTCGGCCAGGAGGTTTAGATAGAAGTTATGTGCGTGACCGGGGAGTACAGGCCACCCTGGGAGCGCGAAGGCGGGGTACGCGAGATCGAAGTTCCCGGGGCCGGCCCCAAGCCACGGATTTGCCTGGAACATGTCCCAGGCGGCCTGCCAGATGGCCATCCGGTGGACAAGGGCAAAGTTCTCCGAAGTGAGGGGAACCGCGCGGGGATCGAACCAGGAGAGGCTCTCGGCCAAGGCTTCCAGCCGGGATGCAACCACTGGTGGCAGCCAGCCAGCCCCAGCTTGACTCCACACCAAAGCTCCCGCCAAGAAGGCCAGCCCCACCAGCAGGACGCCGCGCCGAAAGTGCACAGCGACGACGGCCGCGGCGGCGGCCAGGAGCCCGACCCAGGCGCTGCGGGAGAGGGAGGCGGAAACACCGGCCAGGAGGAGGACCAGGAGGCTGAGGAGCACCAAAGCGAGAAGGGAGACTGGCCGTTGCGGCGTTCGGGAGATGACGGCCAGGGTCAAGGAGCCGGCCACGATGGCGCCGGTGGAGAGGTAGGCAGCAAAGGGATTGGGCTGGCCGAAAGTCCCGAAGGCCCGAAGCGAGCCACCCAGAATGAACCCCAACGGGCCTGCGCCGGCAGCGGCCTGGCCCAACCCGTAGAGGGCCTCCGCCCCGGCCGCAGCCAGGATTGCCCCACTCACGAGGAGCAGTGTGCGGCGGTCGATGACCAAGGTGGCCGCCAGGGTCGCAACACCCCCGAAGAGGAGCCACTTGGCCATTTCTTTCAGACTCTCGGTCAAGCCCGGGCCCTGGGCTGTGGAAAAGAGCGCCACCACAATGAGGACAGCCAGCGGCGCCCAGACCCCGAGACCGCGCAGCCGAAACCGCCGTCGGGCGGCAGCACGCAGAAAAAAGACGCCTGCAGTCAGGGTAGCAGCCAGCTCGGTGAGTCCCAGCCGGAGCCCACCCGCCAGGAGTCCGAGGTCGCCCCCGAAGGGGACCCCAACGGCCACTAGGGCGAGACCCGAAGAGGGGACCACCATCCCCGCCACGACGGCGGCCGCGCCGGCGGCCAGGAGCAGGGCGCCCGGTAGGGGAAGGATAGAGAGGGCCGCCGCGGTCAGGAGGGCGAGGCTCGTCCAGCCGGCGGAGGGTAGGAGAGGGCGGATGGTAATCAAGCGCTGGTCGAGGCTCGGGTTGCCAGGGCCTCCCTGAACCAGGCCAGGGTGAGACGGAGGCCCTCGTCCAGGGGAACCGTCGGGCTCCAGCCGAGAACCGAACGCGCCTTGGTGATGTCGGGGCGCCGGCGGGCGATCTCCTCAGGCCTTGCAGGTACGTGCAGGATTGAGGAGGAGCTGCCGGCAAGGGTCCTCACCCGATCTGCCAGAACCCCTACCTGGTACTCCTCGGGGTTGCCTAGGTTGAACACTTCACCGGCTGTGCCCTCGGAGAACATCGCCCGCACCAAGCCCTCGACCAGATCCGAGATGTAGCAGAAGCTCCGGCTTTGACGCCCATCGCCGTAGACGGTGATGGGGGAGCCTGAGAGGGCCTGGGAGACGAAGTTGGGGATAACCCGCCCGTCCTCTGGGTCGTTGCGCGGACCGTAGGTGTTGAAGATGCGCACGATGCGCGCGTCGATCCCCTTTTGTTGAACGTAGTTGATGGTGAGGGCCTCAGCAAACCGCTTGCCTTCGTCGTAGCAGGCACGGGGACCGATGGGGTTTACGTTGCCCCAGTAGGTCTCCGGCTGCGGATGGACGGCTGGGTCTCCGTAGACCTCTGAGGTAGAGGTAAACAGGAACCGGGCTCGCTGGCGCGTTGCAATCTCCAGGAGCTGGTACGTTCCCACCGAGTTGGTGATGAGCGTCTCGATAGGATAGCGGCGATAGCCTTCGGGACTCGCGGCGCTGGCCAGATGGAACACCGCCTCCGCAGAGAGGTCTGGAAGGGGGCCCGCGATATCGGCCTCGATGAGGGAGAACGCGGGGTCATCCTCCAGATGCGCGACGTTCTCGCGGTGGCCGGTCAGAAAGTTGTCCAGGGCAACCACGCGGTGCCCGCTCTGGAGAAGAGCTTCGCAGAGGTGGGATCCGATAAAGCCCGCGCCCCCGGCAACGAGGACGTTCACGAGGCCGCAGGAAAGGTTGCGGCGCCCGGCTCAGTGGTTCTTTTCAGCACGACCAGGAGAGCGCAAGAGAGCCAGTAGAGATAAGCGAGGTCGATGAGGAAGTAGCTGTTGTCGAGGAGGCCATGGACGAGGAAATCGAGCATGCTGGCCATGATGGCGATGACGAAGGTCCGCTCCAGGGCGGGTAGAGGTCTCTTCAGCAGCTGCGCTCCGGTCCGCCAGAAGTGGTACTGCAGCCATGCGAAGGCCGCCAGTCCTAGTATCCCAAGTCGAGTCCAGAAGTCAAGGAAGATGTTATGAGCGTGGGAGATGTTCGGTTCGAAGGCCGCCTGGGGAAGCATGTATGCGGGGTAGTGATACAGAAAGTTATCGAGTCCAACACCCGTGAAGGGGTGATCCAAGGCCATCGCCAGGGCTGCTCGCCAAAGGTAGAATCGCTGCGCGATGGGCTCCGCCTGACCCAAACGCTCTGCCGGGAGGAAGGGCAACGCGAGAACGCCGGCGGCGAGGACGGTGACGAGCCCTATGATTGCAGCCCTCCGGTTGAAGGCAAAGGTGAGGAAGCCGAGGGCGGCCAGCAGTCCCACGACTGCCCCCCGGGAGTAAGTCAACGCGACGGCGCCAAGCATCAGGACCACCGCCATGGCTGCTGGGCGCCAAAGGTACAGGGCAAAGGCCGCCCCGATGGGGATAGCCCGGCCCAGGAAGAGGGCCAACGCGTTAGGGGAATGATAGACGGCCAAGGCCCGACGGGTTCCTGCCGCGATGGTCCCGGCACCGACAACGCTCCAGTGATAGATGGCATAAGCGGCGACCGCAGTCGCGGTCAGGACCACAGCGGCGAGGGCCCGGCCCACCTCTGGCGTTGACCGGAACGTGGACGACACCAGGATGTAGTAGACAGCCGGTTCGAAGATCACCAATCGCAGTTCGCGGAGGGCCTCTTGTCGGTGGGTAGCGAAGGGAAGGGAGATAAGGGCGACCGCAACAAGGGTGGCGGGAGGCAACCAACAATCACTCCTCAATCGCCAGCCACCTGTCGCCAGCCTCCTTGCAGCCCATGCGGCGGTGCAGATGAAGAGCGCGTACTCGACCAGGGAGATCTCGAGCGCTGCGCTGCGACCAAGTGCAGTTGAGAGCGGCCCAGGGTCTATGGCCTTTGGGAAAAGGTAGAAGGGTGCGGTGACGGGCACCGCTAACAGAGCAAGGTCGAGGCGCCAGCAGGCGAGAGCGAAGCTGATCGCACTGGCGGCGAGGGCGACAGCTAGATTGGGACTGAAGTAGTAACCAGCCAGGGCGATGGCGATGAGGGCCGAAATCGAGAGGGGGGAACGGGAGATCCGGCGGAGAGCGTTCAGGGGCGCCCCCGGCGGAGCACCAGAGAAGCCACGAGTCCCCCCGCGGCCGCCGCCGTGAGTGCGGCGAGGGCCCAGAACGGCATGGTGCTGGGGTTGTTCTCGACCACGAACCCGTCCAGCGCCCAGCCTGGCTCCTGGGTTCCAGAGATATCCTCGAGGTCCAAGATGTGGATACCGGGATAGAGGCCCTGGACCACACGGACGCTCTGGGCGCCCCGTGGGATCTCTACGGTGAACGCGCGGTCCTGGCGGTCGAGGATGGCGCGCAAGGCGGCGGGCCCTTCGCCAGGCGCCACGGCAAGGTCGAGGCCCGTCCCTTCGAAGGTCAGCGAGAACGCGGCGTTGGGCGGCGGCACGAGGACCCGGCCGCCGGATGGCAACGCTTTGCCGCGCCAAGAGCCCCTCGTCTCCAGGGCTGGGGCCAGCTCACTGTGAACGCCCGCCTGGGCTACCCGAAGCTCCTGGCCCAAACGTTTCAAGGTGTGATAGACGGGACGAGGGGTAAAATCGACGTCCACAAGGCGAAAGAAGTAGTCGGCTTTTTCCACGGAGATGTCGCCCACGTGACGGAAATACCAGTAATTCAGCACACCCACCCAACCCCAGCTACGAGCGAGCCGGATCGCCCGAACGGTGTAAGCCGCCTGGTCCTGGTCGGAGACTCTCCGCCACGTGAGCCGTTCCGCCGGGAACCCCGCCGGCGCCGCGTTCCAACCAAACTCGTTGAACCAAACCGGCTTATCCTGGTCGCCGTGCCGTTCCATCACCTCACGAAGGAGCTGGATCCGGCCGAAGTTCAGGGCAGCCGGATGGGGGGGCGCCTCGGGCGGTTGGTCGAACCCGTAGGCGTTAGCCGAGAGGATGTCGAAGTGGCCCCTGGCGCCTGCTCGGTACATCGCGTCCAGGTACTTCAGCTCGCTGAGGTTGCGGTTGGACTCTTCCAGGGTCTGGGCCAGGGGTGCGCTCAGGACGAGGACATCTGGGTCGGCCGCCTTGGCGGCCTGGTAGGCTCCCCGCAGCATCTGGACGTAACCCTCGGGATCGACACCGCGGTGTCCCCATTCCGGCCAAATGTTAGGCTCGGTCCACACTTGATAGTGCTGGACGCGGCCCTTATAGCGGGTCACCACGGTTCGGACAAAGTCAAAGTAGTCCCTAAGGTCGTCGGGGGGAGCCCCGGGGTAAGTATTGTCCCGGCGCGCCCACGCCGGCGGCCTCTCCAGGCGGGCGATGATCTTCATCCCGTGGCGTTCAGCCAGCTCGACGATCGCGTCGTACTTCTCCCAGGTGTTTTTTCGAAAGGTCTCGTCGAAGAAGTAGCCTTTGCGCGGCTCTATCTCCTCCCAGTTGAACATCTGTCGCATCCAGCGGATGCCGGCCTCACGGGCCATGGAAACTGTCAGCTCTCGCTTCCAGTCTTCCACCTCTCGTTCAAGGAAGAAGTTGGCTCCTAAGGGAGCTACGTCGAGGCCGGAGGAGGCGCCGGTGGCTTCCGCTGAGGTGACGGCTGCGGCGGGCTTGGGCACCCAGTAGAGGCCGGTCACGCCAAGGGAGAGCGCGACGAGGCAGAGCAGGCGGAGGCGCGTCCGCCCGGTCATGGCGCGGTCATAGAAGCACGGCCGGAAAGCTGGTGACAGCGGGGCTGCGCCCCAGACCCCAGGTTTACGCAGCGGTCGTTTGCCCCGCCTCCCTGGACTGAGTGCGGCTTTCCGGGCGCACTCATAGGGGCCGTTTGTGGGGCATGCCGGCGCGGCGGGGATAGCGATCCGGGGTCGCGAACCGCTTCTCGATGATGACCAGGGCCCGGCCGTCCTGGAGCCCGGGGACGGTAACGGGTGAGACGGCGGCCAGCCTTCCACCCAGCTCGGCCAGCGCGGCCCGGGCGCAGGCCAGTTCCCCTTCCAAGCCCCCTTTCTTCGGCACGATGACGCGGCCGCCCGCTGCACACAGGGGAAGCAAATACTCCGCCAAGACCGGCAGCCGGTCTACGGCTCTGCTCACCACGGCCTCGTATGCCTCCCTGTGCTTGGGATCCCTGCCAAGGTCTTCCGCCCGGGCCGTGATGATCGTGGCTCCGGCCAGGCCGAGGACGGAAACCACGTGGCGGCAAAAGGCGGTCTTCTTCCCAACCGAGTCTACGAGGCAGACCTGTAGATCGGGGCGGGCGATGAGCAGCGGAATTCCCGGAAACCCGGCGCCTGTCCCCACATCCACGATCCGGACGGCGGTCTCCACCAGCGGAAGGACCGTGAGGGAGTCGAGGAAGTGGCGGGTCAGCACGTCCCGATAGTCGGTGATAGCGGTGAGGTTTACGCGCCGGTTCCAGGCTAGGAGTTCGCGGTAGTAGTTACGGAACTGCTCCAGCTGGGATGGGGTGAGGGTAACGCCCACCTCCCTGGCCGCGGCGGCGAAGGCCTGTTCCTGCGTTACAATGACTGAAGCGACTGAAGCCATAGGCATGTTTATTCTAGCCGCAGCAGGGGCGGTCCTCGCGGTAGCGGTCATCGCATGCACCCCGAGCCGGCCTCTGGGACCATCCTCCGCAACCCCGACGGCGGGCTCTCAGACGCCCCGTCCTCAAGTTCCTGGGGAGTCTGCCAGCCCACGTCCCGCTACATCCAGCCCGACTGGGGACCCTCTCGCAAGCCCCATTACCGTCGCACGACCGGCGGGCGGGAGTGAGGTCCGAAGCCCGCTCCGGGTGGAGGGGACGGCCTCCGTCGTCGAGGGGAACGTACAGATCGTGGTGCGAAACGCCCGCGGCGAAGTGGCGGGGCAAGGGTTTGCCACTGCGACCGTTGGGGCGCCGGGTCGAGGCGATTACGCCGCGGGCGTCGCGTTCTCCGTCTCGGGCAGGCAGAATGGGGTTGTCGAGATCTTTAGCCCAGACGCGCGGGACGGCCGGCCCCTCCACATGGTGACCGTTCCTGTGGTTCTGGTTCCCAACTGACGCCCATGCGGATAGGCATAGATGCCCGCCTCGTGGGCTACAGGCGAGGAGGCATCTCGACCTATATTCTCCAGCTGGTCGAAGCGTTTGACCGGTTAGGCCACGGCGAGCACTTCACCCTCTTGTGCGGGCGGAAGAGCCGGTTCCCGGGCCTTCGCGCTAGCCGTTTTCGCACCGACCGGCTATGGACCCCGCCGCACCATCCCCTGGAGCAATGGACACTCCCAGTAGAGCTGGCGCTGAGGCCAGTTGATGTCTTGCACTGCCCCGACTTCATCCCGCCATTTCGCCGCCGCTGCCGGGCCGTGATCACGGTCCATGACCTGGCTTTCCTCAAGTTCCCGGAAGCCAAGGACCAAGCAAGCCTGAGGTACTACAGGCAGACCAGCAGGGCGGTGGCGGAGGCCGAGGGAATCATAGCGGTGACCGAGGCGACCCGGCAGGACCTGGGTGATCTTCTCGGGGTCCCTCGGGAGCGGGTGCGAGTGATCCACCACGGCATCGCGTCCTGTTTCCGGCCCCTGCCTGACCGGGACGCGGTACAGGAGTTCTGCCGCGCCAAGGGGCTGCCGGAGAGCTTTATCCTATGGGTTGGGACCATCGAACCGAGGAAGAACCTGGCCGCCCTCTTGCAGGCAGTGCAGAGGATGGCTCCATGGATGCCGGGCAGCAGCGGCACCCTTGTCGTCGCGGGAGAGCGGGGGTGGCGCGATGAAGGGACCTGGGCCCTGCTGCGCAAGCTGGAAGGGGAAGGCCTGGCTACCTACTTTGGACCGGCGGAGCAGGAGGACTTGCTCATGTTGTACAACGCGGCGTGGGTGTTCGCCTTCCCGTCTCTGTACGAGGGCTTCGGCTTGCCACCGCTGGAGGCGATGGCCTGTGGTAGCCCCGTGGTTGCCTCGGACACGCCTGCCCTGCGAGAGGTGCTCGCCGGCGCAGCCGTGTTCGTGGAGCCTGACGACGTGGACGGACTGGCGACACAGCTGATGCGACTGGCCGAGGAGCCGGAAGAGCGTCAGTCGCTGCGGGAGGCGGGCCTGGTGCAGGCCGGGCAGTTCCATTGGGACAAAACTGCGGCCGAGACCCTTGGACTGTACAGAGAGGTGTTGGCAACGTGAGGGTGCTGTTCGTGTCGGTCCGGCCCCCGCTGCCCCGGTACGGGGGGGCAGCCTTGCGAGGACACAATTTCATCCGATGCCTGGCGGACCGCCATGAGATCCATCTGGTCTGCTGCGGCACCGTTCGGGAGGAGCTGGAGGTGCGCGGGAGCCTTGGGGGTCTGTGTGAAACGATGCAGGTAGTGCCCCGGCAGGACGGCCGGGGCCGCTGGAAGCGGGTCCTGGACGTAGCCGCCTCGCCCCTCCCCGACCTGGCGTGTCGCTACCCGGCGCCGCGCCTGTATTGGGCCGTTGAGCAGGCCGGACATAGGCTTCGGCCTGACCTTGTCCATGTGCTGGGCCTGGAGGCGGCGCCAGCCGCGTTCGGTCAAGATGGGCCCGCCATCCCCCAGGCGAAAACGGTACTTGACGACCTCAACGCCGAGTACCTGCTCCAGCAGCGTGCGTTCCAGGTGGACCGGAAGGAGACGCGCCGGCTGCCTGTGGCGGGATACAGCCTGGTGCAGTCCCTGAAGCTCCGGCACTACGAGCAGTACGTCGGCTCCTTCGCGGATGGGGTCATAGCCAGCTCGGAAGACGACGAGCACGCCCTGCGGCGCCTGTTCGGGCCGGTCCTCATCGGCGTAGTGCCTAATGGGGTAGACACCGAGTACTACCGGCCTGGCAGGGCGGGATTGGCGCTTGGCCAAACCCTGCTGTTCACCGGTTCCCTGGATTTTCGTCCCAACGTCGATGCTGTGACGTGGTTCGCCAAGAACCTGTTCCCCGACGTGCGATTCGTCATCCCGGAGGCCCAGCTCGTCATCGCAGGCCGTGATCCCGTGCCGGAGGTCCAAAGGTTGGCGGGCGATCATGTGACGGTGACGGGGCCGATTCCTGAGGATCTCCCGTTCTTCCGGGAGGCGAGCCTGTTCGTCTTGCCCATGCGGTATGGCGGGGGGAGCCGGCTGAAGCTGCTCCAAGCGCTGGCGTGCGGCCTGCCGGTCGTAAGCACCCGGCTGGGCGCATCGGGATACGAGGTGACCCATGAGCGGCACGCACTGCTGGCGGATACGCCAGGTCTCTTCTTTGACCACACCGTCAGGCTGCTGACCGATCGGGAGCTGGCCCGCGCCCTCGCGGAGCATGGCCGGGCCCTCGCGCTACAGTATGACTGGCGCCGGCTGGCGCCGCGGTTGGAGCGGTTTTACGAACAGGTGTTGGAGGGACCGTCCGCGGCAGCTGCCACTCCAGGCATGGATGCCTCCCGGAGTGCACCGTGAGCTGCCGTAGCCTGGGACCATCCCCCCGGGGAGAGGGTTAACATCAGGGAATATCCCCTCTCTCTTTGGGAGACGTCGTCCTGAGAGCCTGTGAAAGAATCGCCCAAACCCGTAGAGCGGGTCCCTGTGGCCCGCAGGGGAGGCGGGGGACAAGCCCCCGCGCTACGAAAGAATCACAAGCTCTGAGCTTGTCGCAGGAGGGTTAGGGTGAGGGCCGCTACGCCTCAGTTGATGAGGTCGAAACCCGCACCAGCTACCGGCACCGTCAGCGTCGTCGCGACGGTTCTCAATGAAGCCCAGTCTATTGGCGCCTTGCTCGACTCCCTTTGCCGCCAGACCGCCATCCCCGATGAGGTGATCATCGTGGACGGTGGCAGCGCGGATGGGACCGTGGGATTGGCCGAGGAATTCCGAGACCGGCTGCCGCTCCGGGTGTTTGTGGTGGAGGGATGCACCATCGCTGCCGGCCGGAACCGCGCCATCGAGACGGCGCAGGGCGAATATATCGCGGTCACCGACGCCGGGGTCCGGTTGGTCCCACGCTGGTTGGAGTCGCTGCTGGAGCCTTTGCGGTCGGGCCGGGCGGACGTCTCCTCAGGGTTCTTCGTGTCGGATCCCCATTCCCTCTTTGAGCTTGCGCTGGGGGCAACGACGCTGCCGCTGGCCGAGGAGATTGATCCTGCCAAGTTTCTGCCTTCCAGCCGATCCATCGCCTTCAGGAAGAAGGCGTGGGCGGAGGTAGGGGGGTATCCGGAGCATCTCGACTACTGCGAGGACCTGGTATTCGACCAGCGTTTGCGGCGGTGGGGCTACCGGTTTGCGTGGGTGCCGGAAGCCGTTGCCTGCACCCGGCCTCGGCCCGACCTGGCGGCCTTCTTCCTGCAGTATTACAGGTACGCCAGAGGCGACGGGAAGGCCGGCCTGTGGTGGCGCCGCCACGCTATGCGGTACGCCGCGTACCTGCTGCTGGCCCCAGGGCTTCGGGTGCCCGTGCTCTGGCCGCTGCTGGCCTGCGGAGCCGCCGCCTATCTCGCCCGGCCACTGGGCCACCTTCGGCCGCACCTGGCGTCCCTGGGGCCGCGAGATCGGCTGGAGGCGCTGGCGTGGGTGCCGGTGATCCGCCTCGCCGGCGACGTGGCGAAGATGGCGGGGTATCCCGCGGGGCTGTGGTGGCGGTGGCGGCGCGAACATGTTTCCTCTCCTCCCGGGAGAGGGTTAGGGTGAGGGCATCGGTCCCCGGCATTTTCGCCGTTGAGCACACCTCGCTCGTCGCTCAGACCTGTTCCACCACCACCTCCGCCCCACGGGCCTGGGTCAGCGTCTTGGCGGCGTTGGCGTTGCGGGCCGCGATCTCAAGACGGCCGCTGCTGCCGATGATCGCGAGGATCTCACCACCCTCTTGGTAGGAAGCGCTCAACCCCGCGATGACCCGGCCGCCCATCCGCACCCGCAGGGGCCCGGCGGGCAGGTCTTCTTGGCGGAGGTTGGTGATCAGGTTGCCGAACGCGTCCACGTGGAGAACGGTTCCCAGGACCCCTCCATTGGGGAGCCTGTCCGGAACGGGGACCGGGAAAGCCGCCACCTCTCCTGCCTCAGGTCCCACTTCATGGGCCGGCAGGCCCAGGGCGAGGCGGGCGGCGACGGGGGCGAAGATGTCGCGCCCGTGGAAGGTCTGGCTGACGCCGGGCAGAAAGAGGGAGCGGTTCTGGACGACGTAGGCGCGGGAGCCAACCGGGAGGGGAGCCTGCGGCACGGCGATCCCGGACCCGGCGCCCCTGGCCGGGCTGAGCCCGGCCAGCACGTGGCTGAGGATACCGTTATCGGGGGCGAGAAAGCGGCCGCAGGGCGTATCCAGTAGGATGGCGCGGCGGCCTGTGCCCACGCCTGGATCGACGACAGCGACGTGGATAGTGTCCGAGGGGAAATAGGGATAGGTCGTCGCGAGGATGAAGGCGGCGGAGGCGATGTCTTGAGGCGGCACTTCATGGGTGATGTTCACTACGGTGACGTTGGGGGCGATGCCGAGGATAACGCCCTTCATCGCCGCCACGTACCCATCCCGGAGGCCGAAGTCGGTCAGGAGGGTAATAGCGGGCATAATAGTCCCTCCGCGCCCTGGGCGTGTTCAATACGCCCCAACGACGATCAGAGGTTCGCCTTCCTTACCCCGCCGCGCTCCACCGCTGATGGCCCCAGCGGCCGAAGTTGGCCCGCCATACCATCTCGATGCGGGCCATGTTCTCTTCAGACAGCGGCCCAGCCCCGGAGCAGACGGCCATCTCCTCCAGGTGCGCCAGTTCGGAGAAGCCTCCCAGGACCGTGGTGACCCCGGGGTTGGAGAGGATGAACCGCACCGCAGCCTGGGCCAGGGTGTGCCGGCCCTCCTGGGAGAGGAACGCGAGGGAGCGGGCCTGTTCCACCATCTGCTGGTACCCCGTCAGGTTTCGGGAGAGCCCGCCGCCGGCATAGCGGTGGCGGGCGCCCCCGCCTGCGGCGTGGTCCGTGAGGGCCCCGCCCGCCAGGGGACGGATGACCGCGGTGCCGACGCCGAGGGCCGCGGCGTGATCGATGATCAAGCCGTATTCGTCCTCGACCTGCATCCCCGGGGGCGTGGGCACCCCTGAGGTCGGGTTCAGGAGGTCGTACCAGACGTTGATCATTTGGAACTCGCCGGTGTCCAGGAGTTGTCTCACGGCCGGCGCCTCGGCGTGCTCGCACGCGAATCCGAGAAACCGGACCTTCCCCTCCCGTCGCAGCCGCGCCATCCCTTCCAGGCAGCCGCGCGGCCGCAGAAAGTCCTCCACAGAGAGGTAGATCCACCCCTGTACCGTCGGATCGGTCTTCGCATGGGGCGGGTTATGGATCTGGAGGATGTCCACGTAGTCCAAACCCAGCCGCTTGAGGCTCGCCTCCACGGAGCGGATGACCGCCCCAGCAATGTCGCTCAGGTCCGGGGGCATGACTTCCACTTTGGTAGTGATAAAAGGCCGCATCCCCAGCTCTCGGAAGGTCATGCCCAGGTTCGTCTCGGAGAGGCCCTTCCCATAATCGGGGGAGGTATCGAAGTAGTTCACGCCCAGCTCCAGGGCGCGAGCGACCGCTTCGGTCCGTTCCTGGGTTGTGGCCCGGACGATCAACCCGGCGTTGTCGGCGCAGCCGAAGCCGATCTCGGAGACCTGGAGTCCGGTGGAACCGATGGGGCGGAAGAGCATGGGGTTCTCCCTGGGGAAGTAAGGAAGTTAGGAAGTTAGGAAATGAGGGGCGGAGGCGGCCCTCATTTCCTCATTTCCTCACTTCCTCCCCTCCCTCGCTGCCTCTATCCTCCGGTGCAGCTCGGCGACCAGGGGGATGGCAACGCCGTAGCGGTCGGACTCCCAGAGGGCGCCGCCCTTGTGGTAGTTCAGGCGGTTGTTTCTGCCCAGGGATGTCTGGCGCTCCGCCCAGTCGGGAGCGATCCACTGCTCTGCCGGTTTGCCGCCGCCATAGAGGATGTCCGGCATCGTGGCCGGGTCCCGGAAGACGTTCATCGGGTCGCCGCCGTCTTCCACGACCCTGATCTGCTGTTCCAACTGGCGGCGCAGGAAGATGATGGGGATGTCGGTGCGGCCCAGCTTCTCCTTCGACCGGTCGGTACGGGCGCCCTGGGCCCACCAGGCGATGAAGTCCTGGTTGAGGACGCAGTCCAGGATGGGCTCGCCGTGCTCGTCGTAGATGGGGACCTCGTAGCAGGGGATACTGTCCTGCTTGGGCGCCTCCACGCCTGCCGGCGCCGCATAACACCCGTAGGAGATGTGGTAGGTGTGCTCGTCGTCCATGGGCACCCGGATCTGAAACTCGCTCCAGGGCGCGCCCGCCGCGTTCTGTTCCGTATAGAAGGGGAAGATCACCGTGGAGTGGCGGCTGACGTAGTCCCGCGGGGCTCCCAGTTCCTTGGAGAAGATGACGCCCTTCTCCATGCCGTAGGGGGTGGCATGGGCGTAGAGGTCTTTGATACCGATCGCGTTGCGAACAAAACCGTCGTCCATCTCCGCCAAGCGTTGCTTATCGCCCATCTTCTCCAGCGCGTACTTGAGGAGGTGGCCGTGCAGCCAGACGCCGTGGGTGGGGTCGCCGGTGTTCTCCTGGCACTGGAGCCAGTTGCAGTTGAGGACGGCGATGCCGATCTGCCGCACCGCATTAGGCCAGACGAAGAGGTCCCAGGGCGGCAGGAGGGGCGCGGGTTCTGGCCCCAGGTAGGCGAAGAGGAGCCCGCCCATCTCTTTCACGGGATACGCCTTGATGTGCAGGCGCTCTTTGAAGGTGCTCTTCGGGTCCTCCAGGGGGGTGTCCAGGCAGCGGCCGTCGGCGCCGTATAACCAGCCGTGATAGGGGCAGCGCAGGCCTTGGTCGTCCGGGATGCCGTAGCGCAGCTCCACCGAGCGGTGCAGGCAGCGGTCGCCGATGAGCCCGACGGCGCCGGACCGGTCCCGGTAGACGACCAAGTCCTCGCCAAGCAGACGCACCTTCTGCACCGGGTCGTGGTCCAGCTTTGCCACGGGCAAGAAGGGGATCCAGTAGCGTCGCATCAACTCGCCGCAGGGGGTGTCGGGGCCGACCCGGGTCAGGCGGTCATTCATCTCTGGGGTTAGCATTGGTAGGCCTCCACGATCAGGAAGTCAGGAAGTGAGGGGACCTGCCGCCCCTCCGCGCTTCGCCTCAGAGTAGGGCCGCGATGGGTGGCTATAACATGGACAGGGGGTGGTTTCGGCTTCAACTTCAACGCCCAGAATACAATGCTAGAAGCCCTAGCGGTCCAGCCACACAAACGCGTCCCTCGGCCCGTAGGTAAAGTGCAAGTTGTAGTTCTTCACGTAAGGCTGGGTGAAGGCGGTGTAGATGGGGAAGATGTACCCGGAGTTCCAGGCCATTTCGTTGATCCTGCGGACCACCGCCCGCTGGGTCTCCCGCCGCCTTTGGGCGTCCGCCTCTCGCCGCTGCGCCACCAGCAGGCGGTCCAGCTCCGGATCGTTGATCTGGCCCCAGTTCTGGCCGGAACTGGCGTGGTGGCTGAACTGCAGGAGGTCGAAATCCCCATCGCCCAGGGAGCCGGCGCCGACCATGACGAAGAGGTCCCAGTCACCGGCGTAGAGCTTGGCGCGGCTCTGTTCCCTGGGCAGGACGACGAGGTTGGTTTCGATACCCACGCGTTTCAATTGGGCCTGGGCCAACTCCTCCCGCACCGTGACCGGGTTGCTGATGGAAAGCTGTTCCAGCTTCAGCCCGTTGGGATGCCCGGCTTCGGCAAGGAGCCGCTTTGCCTCGGCGAGGTCGGTGCGCATCATTTCCCGCACTTCGGCGTCGGTAAAGAGGCCGGGCCAGGAGCCGTTCAAGGCCCAGGCGCCCTGGCCGCCGCTCCAGACGTTGTTGTACTCGTCCCGGTCCATGGCCAGCGCGATGGCCCGCCGCACCCGTATGTCCCGCAGTGGCCCATCCCTCTTCTGAGAGGTGAAGATAGCGTGGTAGGAGGTGTTCAACACCTCGTGGACCATCGCCTGGGGGTTGTTCTTCTTGATCTCCTGAGCGGTGGCATAGTTCAAGGCAGTGACGTCGAGCGCGTCGACCTGTTTTGTCTGAAAGGCTGCCTGCTGGGTGCTGGAGTCCACGATGATCAGCCTTCGGATGCCATCCAGGTAGGGCCTGGGAGCATCCCAGTAGTTGGGGTTCTTCTTGTAGACCCAGCGGCTTCCCTTCTGGGAGTTCTCCAGGTCGAGGATGTAGGGTCCTGCGCCCACGAGCCGCTGGGAGAGGTTCCCGTCCTGTTCGTAGACCTCCCGCGCCGCAATGGGCATCCACTGAGAGGCCGAGTAGTTGACAAAGGGCGCAAAAGGCTCCCTGAACCGCACTCTGACCATGGAGCGGTCAGGCGTCTCGATACTCTCCAAACCCTCGAACATCTCCCGCACCTGGCTGGGAGGAAGTTTCGCGTCCTTGAACTCGCCGCTGCGGGAGTAGTACTCCATGGTCCACTTGATGTCCGCGGAGGTCAGCGGCCGCCCGGCGACCGGGGGGATATCGGCGAACTTCGCGTTGTCCCGTACACGGTAGGCAAAGACGCGGGCGTCGGGTGAGACCTCCCACCGCTCCGCCAGTTCCGGCTGGAGCACCTGGCTGACGAACCCCGCTTCTTCACCGCGCTTGAAGGAGAGGAGACCCCTGTACACCAAGCCGTGGTGGTTGACGTTGGCGGAGCTCTTGCCCTGATAGCCCATGTCGAAATCGGTGATCTCGTCTCCGATGGTGTTGAGCACGCCGCCGGCACGTGGCGTTTGGCTTTCACCGGCCGGTGGAGCAGGCACGGGCTGGGCGCAGGCCAAGGCGGCGAGGGCTAAGGCGACGATAAACGAGTGTCCTGGCCTGAGACGCCAGGGAACGCGGTCATTGGGAGCCGGCGTACCGGCGCTGGGCGTGTCCATTGGGGTGAGTGCCGGCGTGGCAATCTGGGGAGGGGACGCAGACCAGCGAGGGTGGGCCCGCGCCCGCCCCGACTCGCCGTGAGGATCGGGCCGTGGTGGGTGGGTGCGATCGGCGCTTGGCAGCGCCGCCTCAGGGGATGAAATAGCAAGCAGGCGAGGGCGCCTGCTCTCCATTATCATGGGAATGACCGGCAGGCTGCGGTTCAGCCCTTTATGGCGCTGCAAAGCCGAATCGCTGACCATTTAACCCCCTCGCTGCTTCACGAGCTCCGCCAGGAACTCCTGGGTCTTGACGATCTCGGGATAGATCTCTTCCCGGTTCATCTCCACGTACTCCACTCCCGGTGTGCGCACGGTCTCTGGATCAACGGGAGGTACATCACTGCGCCGGCTGTTGATCGCGACGTACTTGCTGATCGCGGCCTGGCTCTCCTTAGTGAGCAGCCAGTTGATGAACAGCTTCGCGGCGTTGGGGTGCGGGGCCCGGTTGAACACCATGACCGAGTACATCACCACGAAGCTGACCTTTGGGAGCTCCGGCTGCTTCAAGTTGCCGGCAAGGCCCGCGTCTCTGAACTCCTTGATGACGGGGGCGGGTGAGGACGGCAGACCAATGGGGTATCTCCCCCGCATCACCAGCTCCACCAGTTGCCGGCGGTCGCGGCTGAAGATAGGTTCCTGGTCCACGATGAGCCGTTTCACGACGTCGTCGCCGTGGTTTCTGCGGACGACGGTCATGGAGAGAAAGGCAGCTCCTGTGCGGGGGTCTGCCATGAATATCTTGCCCTTCCATTTCGGGTCGAGCAGGTCCTGGACCGTTTTGATCTCCCCTTCCTTCACCAGATCGGTGTTAATCAGGAAGGGGCGGTTGACCTGGTAGAGGTGCGCGTAGTTGGTCGCTCGCTTGAGGTCCTGGAAGCCCCGGTCGAACCCCTCGATCCAGGCCTTTTCGTCCAGCACGTCCGGCCGGACCATGAGGGGGCGGACCGGGTCGAACATGCCCCCGTTGATGAGGTCCTGGACCTCGGGGGCCGTGGGGACCAGCGCGACATCGAAGGAGTAGATCGCCGCCTGGCGTTCCTGGGTCAGCTTGGGCGCATAGTCCGCCACCCCTGGAAAACTGCGCAGGTCCGCGTCGATGCCCCGGAAGGCCTGGGAGAAGTCCTGTACGGCCTTGTCATACCCGGTGGCCACCGGACTGCTCATCACGGTAAGCGCGCCTTCCTTGCGGGCCGCCGCGACCAGTTCCTCCCATTGCCGCTCCCACTCCGCCTTGCCCGCTTGCGGCGCGGCCGGGGCACTGACGGGCGCCGCCGGCGCGCACCCGGCCAGCCCCAGGCCCGCCCCAACGGCCCCAGAGGTGGCCAAAAACCCTCGACGTCCTATGGGCTCGCCGGGCACCATCGCCATCGTCTTCCCTCCGTCCCGAATTGGACGATTCTACCAGAAAGGGGCTACGCCCGTGGAACACAACTCAGACGTGTTGGGAATGGATTCAACGCTCGCGGGTTCCCCTTCCCCTGCACCAGCCCGTCCCCGACTGAGGCGCTTGCGGCGACAGCGACAACATTTTGTCGATACAGCTTCGGCAAGCGCCTACGCCCGTTCCGGGACTGCGCCCAGAACGGGGGCCCTGCGGGCACATGGAACACAACTCAGACGTGTTGGGGAAATTGCGGAGTACAGGTGTACGTTCCGGCCGCCCAGCTCCAGGGCAAATTCACGGTCAAAGGTGATGTCGGGTGGTGGCGAGCTGGGGTCCTTCGCGCTGGTCATCTTGTCCACCGCGTTACGATGACCCACGAATTTAGCCGTGTCCGCAAACAGGGCTCCACCCGTCGAGTGGTCGGCTGCGCTGTGGCTGTAGACCACGTACCGGACCGGCTGGTCAGTAAGGGAATGGACCGCCTCCTTGATCAAATAAGGCGTACGGGGATTCCCCTGGCCGATGGGGTCCGCGAGGATGACGCCTTCTCCGGTCACGATAAACAGCGACACGTAGTTCTGATAACGGAACCCGTAGGTGTCAGGCGCAAACCGGACCAGCTCAGCAATGGATTCTGGGGACATCGAAATTCTCCTATGGTGAGGGGTCAGTCTGAGGGGTCAGCCTGCTGCTGGAAATCGCCCACACGATTATGGTCATGTTGAGTGGGGTGAAGAGTGTTAAGCCGCGGTGGCCCCATCGGGCGGTAGTGAACACGAGTTATCCTCCATAGCTCACCGATTCACCTCCGTCCACCGGCAAGGCCACTCCTGTGATGAACCGAGCCTCGTCGATTAGCAGAGGTTAGCCGGGCGGAGCGGGCGCTGAGGCACCAGAGATTGCTCTCGGGGCACCCGCAAGTTCACATAGCGTTTTCGCGGTACCATGGGAAAACCCGGTTACATAGGATAGGAGGCAACAATGGCGACTCTTTTCGTCCGGCACACCGTGGCGGACTACCAGAAGTGGCGGGCGGTCTACGATGAGTTCGACGCAAAGCGGCGGTCGATGGGTGTGACCGGCCACGGCGTCTACCAGCTGGACGGGAACCCAAACGACGTCACGGTGTACCACGAGTTCGCCACCATGGATGGGGCCAAGGCCTTTGCGGATAGCACGGAACTGCGAGACGCCATGCAGCGAGCGGGCGTCCAAGGCCCCCCGACCATCTGGTTCACCAACCGGACATGAGCTGAAGATCGACCCGAGGGGCTCGGCCGCCCATGGGCCAGGGCCGGCCGCAACGGAAACCTACGGGGTCTTAGTTCCGTACTCAGGCGCCATGGTGATGGCGGCCATGGGGCAGACGTGGAAGCAGGCCCAGAACGGCTCGCAGGGCTCTCGCTCCAACACCCTGACCTTGCCGCCGACCAGCACCAGCAGGTTGTGGGGGCAGGCCAGGATGTACTCGCGGCAGCCCGTGTCGGCGATGCACAGGCCCGGGTCGATGTTGGGCCGGACGCTGAGAGCCATACCCCATTATGGTGGAGTGTCAAGGGATCGCGACGCGTTGACAGCCCTTATGCCCCGCGCTCAGACCTTCTCGAACACGCGCAGGACGTTGAGCACCCGCCCTTCCTCGCGGTTGCGCACGCCGTTCTGGGCGATCTGGTCTGCCAGGGCGTCAGGGGTGTAGGTGGGCCGCGCCGGCGAGCCCGTGGTAGGGTTAGCCCGCTCCCGCGCGTCCACGGTTGCCTCCTCGGTGGTGTCGATCCACGTGAGCTCTGGGAGTCCCGCGGCGGCGCTGAGGCTGCGCACCTCGTCGGGCGAACGCAGAAATGAGGTTTCGGCCGTGCTGGCCCAATTCGTGGGGTAATAGACCGGACTGACCGGGCCAGCCATCACTTCCTGAAGGGCATAGCGGCCGCCGGGGCGGAGCAGACGCGCAACCTCGGCGTACAGGGCCCGCCTGTCCTCTATGTTCATGGCGCTGTTCTGCATCCAGACAACGTCGTACGCGCCGGCGCGTAGAGGCGTCCGGAGCGCGCTGGCATGGTGGAAGCGGACCCGCCCATCCAGCCCCGTTAGGCCCGTGAGCCAGGTTCCGACCCGGCAGAACTCCGCCGTGAGGTCGACCACATCCACG
>CAZPYZ010000010.1:0-20112 GCA_964590215.1 uncultured Dehalococcoidia bacterium
GACGTGGTCAGGGGGGCGATACGGGCGGAACGGCATCGGCAACCGGCAGAGGGCGGCCCGAGGCGGATGCCATCGCTATCGCGGCAGCCAATTCGAGTTCTCCTGTATAAAGAGCCTTTCCTACGATGGCTGCCTCCACACCCAGATCCCGCAATTGCCTTATGTGTTCCAGGCTGGTCACTCCCCCGGAGGCTATGATGGGCCGGCCTGCGACTCCAATCATGGCAGCCACGGCGTGAAAGTTTGGTTCGGTGGAGGTCCCGTCCCGAGCAATGTCCGTGTAGAGGAAGCGCGGCACTCCCATCCTCGCCATGTTCCTCGCGACCTCGGTTGCCTCGAACAACGTGTCCTCGAGCCAACCCTCGACGGCGATTTTCCCGTTGCGGGCATCCAAGGCGACCACAACTGCGTCGGGATGGGTCCGGCACGCGACGTGCACCACCTCGGGGCTTTTCACCGCGGCCGTGCCGAGTACGACTCGGGCAACGCCCCACCCAAACACCGTCTCGATGGTGGTGAGATCACGGATTCCCCCTCCAACTTGAACGGGGATGGGGACCGCCTGGGTGATGGCTCGGACCACGGACTCATTGACGGGTGCGCCGTGAGCGGCCCCGTCCAGATCAACGATGTGAAGTCGCTCAGCTCCTTGCCCGCACCAGTGGCGGGCCACTGCGACAGGGTCTTCCGAGAAGACCGTTTCCCTCCCGTAATCGCCCTGGTAGAGGCGGACGCAACGTCCACCCCTCACGTCGATGGCGGGGATAATCTCCACAGCGGGCCGAATTCTGCCCCTTTCCCCTCAGGAAAGGGGGGAGAGCACGCTCACCTTGACCCTCTCCCTGAGGCAGCGGGGAGGAAAGAGTGGCGCAGGGTCGCCTTCAAGAAATTGTCGTAGATGCGCAGGCCCGTGGGCCCGCTCTTCTCCGGATGAAACTGTGTCGCGAACAGGTTGCCCCGCGCCACGGCGCAGCAGAACTCAAGGCCGTAGCTCGTCGTCGCCGCCACCACCTGGGGCTCCAGAGGCTCCACATAGTAGCTGTGCACGAAGTAGAAGTTGGACTCGTCTGGAATGTCTCGGAATGCGACAACCCCTTCCCGCTGCCGTACTTGGTTCCAGCCCATGTGAGGGACCTTCAGTCCGTAGGGTAGGCGCCGGACAGTTCCTCTCAAGATGCCCAAACAGGGTTGTAAGCCCCCTTCCTCCGTGGTGTCAAACAGCACCTGCAGACCCACACATACGCCCATGAAGGGCCGGTCCTCCTCGATCAGGCGGCGGACAACCCCGTCCAGGCCTCGACTTCGGAGACCGGACACCGTGTCACCCGCTGCGCCGACGCCCGGAAGGACCACCGCATCGGCGTCCCTGATCTGCTGCTCGGTGGCGGTGATCCGAGCGTCGTACCCGAGGCTGACCAGCGCTCGGAGCACGCTCCGGATGTTTCCCCCTCCGTAGTCCACGATGGCTATCACGGCCCCCTTAGTATACTGCGTGGGGCTAACCATCACGCTTTCGATGGATCCCCTGGCGAGGAATGCTTATGGCCGACGTAGCTGCCCGCGATCGTGCTGAGTCGCTCCGAGAGCAGATCAACTACCATAACTACCGCTATTACGTCCTGGACAGTCCCGAAATCAGCGACGCCGGGTATGACGGTCTGATGCGGGAGCTTCAAGAGCTGGAGCAGCAGTACCCCGAGCTCATCACTCCCGAATCGCCCACGCAACGCGTTGGCGCCGCGCCCATCGAGGCATTTGGTGTCGTCGAGCACCGGGTGCCGCTGCTGAGCCTTGGCAATGTCTTCGACCGGACAGAGCTCCTGAACTGGCACAGGAGAGTCTCCGGTCTCCTGGACGAACGCCCGTTTCAAATGGTCTGTGAGCTGAAGATCGACGGTCTTGCGGTGGCCCTCGTATATGAACACGGCCGACTTTTGACTGGAGCCACTCGGGGCAGCGGGGATCGCGGTGAAAATATTACGGCAAACCTCCGGACCATCAAGAGCATCCCGTTGGCTCTCAAGCACCCGTTTCCGCCTCGATTCGAAGTGCGGGGAGAGGTGTTCCTCACCCTCGAAGGGTTCAGGCAACTGAACGAGGAGCGGGGCCGCCAGGGCCTGCCTCTCTACGCGAACCCCAGGAACTCCGCCGCCGGGTCGGTTCGCCAGCTCGACCCTCGTGTCACCGCCTCACGGCCACTCGACATCTACAACTACGGCCTGGGATGGGCCGAGGAGGCCGATGGCTTGCCTGGTACCCATTGGGGCGCCTTGGAGTGGATGAGGGAGGTGGGATTCAAGACCAACCCCCTGAACCGGATCTTCTCCGATATTGAAGACGTCGCGACCTTCTGCGAGGAATGGGTGGAGCGCCGCCATACTCTGCCCTACGAGGCGGATGGAGTGGTGGTCAAGGTGGATCGCCTGGACTATCAGCGGCAACTCGGAGTGGTGGGCCGCGAGCCTCGTTGGGCCGCAGCGTACAAGTTCCCCGCGGTCCAGGCGACGACGAAGCTCCTCAAGATCGGAGTCAACGTCGGCAGAACGGGAAGCCTCAATCCCTACGCGATTCTCGAGCCGGTCCAAGTAGGCGGGGTAACCGTGCGTCAGGCGGCGCTCCACAACGCTGAAGACGTCCTGCGCAAGGACATTCGGGAAGGCGACACGGTTATCGTGCAACGCGCGGGCGAGGTTATCCCAGAGGTGGTCGGACCAGTCCTCAGCGTGCGACCCGATGACACTGCGCCGTACCGCCTTCCCGAGACCTGTCCCGCATGTGGCTCCCGGGTGGTGAGGCCGCAGGGTGAGGTGATGAGCTATTGCCTGAATCGTAGTTGCCCGGCCCAGACCTTCGAACTGCTCCGACACTTCGTCTCCCGCGGCGCGATGGACATCGAAGGTATGGGCGATAAGCTCTGCCTCGCCTTGCTGCGACAGGGACTTGTGCGGGACCCAGGCGATATCTATGCGCTCTCCACCGGAGATCTCGAAGGGTTGGAGCGAATGGGGACGAAGAGCGCCGCCAATGTAATGGCGGCGATAGAGCGGAGCAAGACCCGGCCCCTGCCAAACATCATCTTTGCCCTGGGCATTCGTCACGTTGGGCTGGAGACCGCCGGGTTACTTGTACGTAAGTTTAGGTCGTTGAACGCGCTCAAGGATGCCACCGAGGAAGATCTTGTCACGGTGGAAGGGATAGGGCCAAAGGTGGCCGAGAGCATCGTTGGCTATTTCGGGGAGTTGGCCAATCGATTGATTATTGACAAGCTGAGGGGCGCTGGCGTCGTGCTTGAAACTACACCGCTCCCCATTCGAGCGGAGCCCCTGGTTGGCGCTGAGTTCGTCTTCACGGGCCGCCTGGAGCGGTTCACGCGTACGGCTGGAGAGACGCTGGTGAAACAGTTGGGCGCTGGAGTGTCCAGCAACGTTACTCGAAAGTCGACGCATGTGGTCATCGGAGACGACCCAGGCTCGAAAGCCGATCGGGCGCGTCAGCTAGGTACGAGAGTGTTGACCGAGGATGAGTTTGTCGCGCTTCTGGAGGAAGCCCAAGGAGCCGGGGATCCGCGATAGCCCGTCCACCGAGTCGAACCTCGTGCCAAGAGGTGACGTGTTAGAATGGCCCGTGGCAGCTGCCATTGGCCCGACACCCGCGGGGAGGTGGGGAGGAGTCGTTGTTTAATCCCGTTAACGCCTTTCTTGGGCTCTTCTCCTACGATATCGGCATCGACCTCGGTACCGCGAACACGCTCGTCATGGTGAAGGGGAAGGGCGTCGTCATCGACGAGCCTTCCGTGGTCGCTATCGACCGAGAGACCAGGCGAGTCCAAGCCATCGGCCTCGAGGCCAAGCAGATGGTGGGCCGGACGCCCGCGCGTATCGTCGCCATTCGTCCTCTGCGGGATGGAGTGATCTCTGACTTCGACACTACCGAGCGCATGCTCAGTTATTTCATTCAAAAAGTCCATCAACAAAACGGTTTCATGATTCCGCGGCCACGGGTCGTGGTCGGCATCCCAAGTGGGGTCACCGAGGTCGAGCGCCGCGCAGTGCACGACGCGACGCTGAACGCCGGGGCTCGGGAGTGCTTTCTTATTGAGGAACCAATGGCCGCGGCCATTGGCGCTGCGTTGAATGTGATGGAGCCAGGCGGGAATATGATCGTGGACATCGGTGGTGGCACCACGGAGGTCGCGGTCATCTCGCTGGGCGGCATCGTCGCCAGCACCTCAATCCGGGTGGCGGGCGACGAGTTGGACCAGGACATCATCAATGCCGCCCGGCTGAACCATAACCTGCTCATCGGAGAACGGACTGCCGAGCAGATCAAGATCGAGGCCGGTTCTGCTTACTCACTCAAAGAGGAACGCGAGGTGCAGATCCGGGGGCGTGACCTTGTGACCGGGCTCCCACGAGTTGTCGTGCTCAGTACCATCGAGATCCGCGATGCCCTCGCTGGCTCCATCGCCACCATTGTGGAGGCGGTGAAAGACACCATCGAGCGCACACCGCCGGAACTCATCGCAGACTTGATGGAGCGGGGTATTGCCCTGGCCGGGGGAGGCGGGCTGCTGGAAGGGCTGGATCGCAGGTTGTCCCAGGAAACGAAGTTCCGGGTGTACCGGGCGGAGGATCCCCTTACCTGCGTGGTGCGGGGGACAGGGTTGGTGTTAGAGGAGCTGGACCGGCTCCATACAGTGCTCGCTCGACTGAGCTATCGTAAACCGCCAACAACAGGATGAGGAATGCACTCATTCGCCCTTGGCGATAGGCGCTAGGTGCTCCCACCGAGTTGCTGCGGGATGGTGCAGCGGTGAGAGTTCACAGGCCGCGAGTGATTCCGCCTTGTGTTGGGTTGTGGAAGCCGCTGCCGGCTCAGGAGGGCATGCGGATTGAGTGCCCCGTTGAAGACAGGGTGTCATAACATTGGTGGGCGTAGCTAAGGATTAGAGGTTGGGGGCGTGCGGGGCGGCTGGCCTTTCTGGTTGCTGGTACTAACCATCTTCTCCGTAGTCGCGGTCGCGTTCTCCGGTACGGATGCCTCTATTGCGCTCAAGACCCCCGGCGTCACCGTCATGTTGCCGCTCCAACTTGCCGTAAAGGGAGGGGTCGATGGCCTGTCGTCGGCCGTCCAGACGGTTATCTCCCTTGGTTCTCTCGCCGAGGAGAATGATCGGCTGAGGCGCATCAACGAGCAACTCCAGCAGGAAATCGTTCGCCTCCACGAGGCGGCTGAGGAGAATCGCGAGCTTCGGAACCTGATCGAGTTCGTGCGGGAAAACCCTGGCCGGGAATACCAACCCGCGTCGGTTCTGGGCGCCGATCCCAGTAAACTCGCGCGATCGGTGCTGATCAACCGGGGCGCCAGTGACGGGATCCAGCGGGGGATGGTGGTCCTGTCCCACCTGGGCCTCATGGGGAAGGTCACCGAAGTCTATCAGGGCGCTTCAAAGGTGCTGCTGGTAAGCGACCCAAGCAGCGTCGTGAACGCGGTCGTGCAGCGTTCTCGAATTGAAGGGGTCATTACAGGGAGGGTCGACCAGAAGCTGACGATGCAGTACGTTCCCAAAAACGCCGACGTAGTTAAGGGCGACATCGTGGTTACCTCTGGCCTGGGTGGTGGCTACCCGCGCGGGCTCATCATCGGCACGGTGGAACAGGCGACCAGCAACGACCAGGACCTGTTCAAGACGATTCACGTGGTGCCCGCCTTTGGTCCCGAAGGGCAGCGGACGGTATTGGTGGTGAAAGACTTCGTTCCCATCGAATTGCCTCGCCGGCCGTCCTCGTAGTCGTGCGGGAGCGGGCGGGCAGCCGCTTCTGGGAGAGCGGGTAACAGCAGATGTAGAATGACACTTGCAGCGACGGTGAGGTGTTGTAGTACCGCGAAGGAGCAGGGGATGGAGCAAGGCACGTGGGTCCTCAAGAAAGGCTTGGCGCAGATGCTGAAAGGCGGTGTCATAATGGACGTCGTCACGGCAGAGCAAGCCAAAGTGGCCGAGGAGGCCGGCGCGTGCGCGGTCATGGCCTTGGAGCGAGTACCTGCAGACATTCGTGCGGCTGGCGGGGTCGCCCGCATGGCGGACCCGACGAAGATCGCTGAGATCATCCAGGCCGTCAGCATTCCCGTGATGGCCAAGTGCCGCATCGGACATTTTGTCGAGGCTCAGGTGCTGGAAGCCCTCGGCATCGACTACATCGATGAATCAGAGGTGCTGACCCCGGCCGACGAGGCGCATCATGTGTGGAAGCATGACTTCAAAGTGCCCTTCGTTTGTGGATGCCGCGATCTTGGCGAAGCGCTGCGGCGCATCGGCGAGGGCGCGGCTATGATTAGGACCAAGGGAGAGGCAGGAACAGGGAACATTGTCGAGGCCGTGCGCCACATGCGTGCCGTCCAAAGCGGCATTCGCCGGCTCCAAGGCCTGGGTGTCGACCAGCTCATGGCCGAGGCGAAGGAACTGGGAGCACCCTTTGATCTGGTGATGGAGGTTCACCGCACTGGGAAGCTCCCGGTGGTGAATTTTGCGGCCGGGGGTGTGGCTACGCCGGCTGACGCGGCACTCATGATGCAACTTGGGGCCGATGGAGTGTTCGTGGGTTCCGGTATCTTCAAGTCGGAGGATCCCGCTCCCCGGGCTGCTGCCATGGTGCAGGCGGTGACCCATTATCGTGATCGTCACATCATCGCCGAGATATCGAAGAACCTTGGGGAGCCGATGGTGGGGATCGACGTTCGCACGCTCCCGGAGGTCGCCCAGTTGGCCAGGAGGGGGTGGTAACGAGTGCGTGTAGGGGTCCTGGCGCTCCAAGGAGATTTCCAGGAGCACGTCGAGACCCTACGACGGCTTGACGTAGAGCCTCAGGAGATCAGGTTGCCCGCTGACCTGGAAGGGGTTGACGGCGTCATCATCCCGGGGGGCGAGAGTACGACGATCACACGCCTCCTCGATCGGTTCGGACTGCGGGGACCCCTCGCGCGGCGAATTCACGAGGGGATGCCGGTGATGGGTACCTGTGCCGGGGCCATTGTGCTGGCGAACCATGCCGAAGGGCTCGACCAGCCCCCCCTTGGGGTCCTGGACATCGACGTCCGCCGTAACGCGTTCGGGCGTCAGGTCGATAGCTTCGAGGCCGAGATCGCCATCTCTCGGCTAGGTGCTGACCCCGTTCGTGGCGTGTTCATCAGGGCACCGGTCATCGAGGCCGTTCGGCCCCCCGCCGAAACGCTGGCGACCCTCGAAGACGGCACCATCGTGGCGGCGCAGCAGGGCAGTATCGTGGCCTTGGTGTTCCACCCAGAACTGACCGAAGACCTCCGGGTCCATCAGTATTTCCTGAGTCTGGTGGATGGCTTCCTCGCACAAGAGGCCACCACCCAGGCGGTGAAGGTAGCGTCCGTTGGAGAATCGGCCCGACTGCCCGGACGCGGCAGCTTCATGCAGGGGGCAACCCCCCACGCCGTGGGCGGAAATGGCTGACCAGCGGCCGGTGGGCCAGGCTGCGCCGACGGATGGCCCTCGGGTCACCGGGCCAGTTGTCAGACATCTTCGCCCCACGGACCTCGTTGCGCTTGCTGCCTTTGAGGCGAGAGATTTCCCGAATGAAGCACGGATAAGGGATCGCCTCGATCGGGACCGCAGACGGCCTCTCGCGATCGCCACCGTGCTCGAGCAGTGGATTGCCGCGGAAGACCGCCAGACTCTTGTCGCGGTCAGCGGGCTTGCTATCCGAGGCCTTGTCTCCGCCCGTCACCGGTTGGGGCGCGGTGCCTGGGAGGTCGACTGGCTTGTCATGGATTATGATCGGTCGGACGATTGGGGCGCCCAGGCGCTGCTGGACCGTTTGTCGGACGAGGCCGCCAAGGCCCAGGTTTCGCGCGTATTCCTCCGGCTGCGCAAGGGGAGCGGCCTAATCACCGCCGCGCTGCGAGCGGGGTTTGTCTCCTATTGTCTTGAGATGCTGCTGCGGCGGGAATGCCTGGAGGCCGTTTCGATGGCCGGTTCGCCTGGCGGTATCGAGCTCCGCCCTCGGGGGAAATTCGATGACCTGGGCATCTTTCGCCTGTACCACGGAGCAGTGCCACCCCAGGTCCGATCGATGGAAGGGATGACGTTGGAGGAATGGTGCGCCACCAGAGAGGTCCATTTCGGCCATCAGAGAGAGTACGTCTGGTGCCAGGACGACCGTATCCGGGCATGGCTGCAACTTAACCGTGGGAACGGCACGAGCCAGTTTCGCTTGCTGCTGCACCCTGAGGACGAAAGCCGGCTGGCTGAGTTGGTGGCCCTCGGCCTGGGACAACTGTCGGGGCACGAGCCTATCCTGGCCTTGGTTCCCCATTTCCAGCCGGGGCTACAGCGACTCCTTAAGGACATCTGGCAGTTTCAAGAGGTGACGGAATACGAAAACCTCGCCCGTCAACTCGCAGTACGCGTTCCGGAGGCCCGCCTGATGCCGGTGCGGGCGTGAGCGAGGTGGAGGCGCTGGCTCGCTTTCCTTAACACCTGAGGGGATGGGTGATAATTACTCCAGGATGATTGCTGACCGACGAGGACACCCCGAGCAAACGATTACCGACGATTTAGATGCCCTCCTCGAGGTCCTTCCACCCCGCGTCTCGGCCCCGATCTATCAGCGATCCGATAGGAGCCAGTTGCTGGAGATCGTCCTGGACCTCGGCCGAGCCCCGGAGGCTCGCTATACGACGGAGGAGGTGATCCTTAGCCAGGACGAGGTTACGGAAGCGGACCTCCTCTACGTGGTCAGCCGGATCAGTGCTTTCGGCGACGACAACCGGGCGGGCATCGAGCGCACCCTCCACCGTATCTCTTGTATCCGTAACCGCACGGGCCGAATCGTCGGTTTGACCTGCCGCGTCGGGCGCGCGGTCTTCGGTACCATCAAGATTATTGAGGACCTGGTCCGAAGCGAAAAAAGCATCTTGATGTTGGGCCGCCCCGGCGTTGGAAAGACCACAATGTTGCGGGAGGTGGCCCGGGTCTTGTCTGACGATCTCCGAAAGCGAGTCGTCGTAGTGGATACCTCGAACGAGATCGCGGGCGATGGCGACATTCCCCACCCGGCCATCGGGCACGCTCGGCGCATGCAGGTTGCCACCCCCTCTCTCCAACATGCCGTAATGATAGAGGCGGTGGAGAATCACATGCCGCAGGTCATCATCATCGACGAGATCGGTACTGAACTCGAAGCCATGGCCGCACGGACCATTGCGGAGCGGGGAGTGCAACTGGTGGGGACCGCCCATGGCAACACCCTCGATAACTTGATCATGAACCCAACCCTCTCGGATCTCGTGGGCGGTGTCCAATCCGTTACGCTAAGCGACGAGGAGGCCCGGCGCCGGGGTACCCAGAAGTCCATTCTCGAACGCAAGGCTCCCCCCACGTTTGACGCCGTCGTGGAGATCCAACAATTCAATCAGGTCGCAATCCACGAGGACGTCATGAGAACCGTCGATGCCTTGTTGCGGGGAAGGACCATTCAGCCTGAGGTGCGTGAGCTGGCATCGGGGGAGACCGTGCTCGTGCAGCAGGCAAGTACCGGACCGCCCGTTGGAGAAGCGCCATCGCGGTACGGCGACATGGCCACACGGGGCCGGAGCAAGACGAAGAAAGTCTTCCCCTTCGGCGTAAGCCGGGCACGAGTTGAGCAAGCGGTGCGCGGCGCGCAGTTGCCGTTGGCAGTTGCCGATCGCCTCGAAGGTGCCGACGCTTTGATCACCTCTCGAAACTACTTCCGGCGGCGCCCACAAACCATCCGGGATGCTGAGGCGACAGGGGTGCCCATCTACGTCCTCAAGAACCACACCGGCGTGCAACTGGAGCAGGGGCTGATGAGCATCGTGGAGGCCCAAGGGGGACACGGCCAGGTCTTGGAGGCCATTCGAGAGGCGGAGGATGCCAGCCATCGCATGCTATCGGAGGAGGAGGGGACCGCCGTCCTGAATCCCCAGAACGCCTACATACGGCGGTTGCAGCACCAGGTGGCGCAACGCTACAATTTGCGTTCCAGCAGCACCGGTCGTGAGCCATTGCGGCGGGTCAGGATCTACCGAGGAGACGAACTCGCGGAAGATGACTGATCCTTTTCACCAGGATCGGGCCTGAGCTTGTCGAAAGGGGAGCATTCCCGGCGTGAGAGGGAGGAGAGGAAGGGTTCGGGCCTGTTCATCGTTCTGGAGGGTATCGACGGGGCAGGGAAGACAACCCAGGCGGCGCTGCTCGAAGAGCGTCTAAGCGCGATCCCCGGTGTCTCCGTCATCGTGGTCCACGAGCCCGGTGGCACCGCACTAGGTGAAGAGGTCGCCCGGCTGGTCAAATATACCGCCGAGAACTTGACCCCAGAGGCCGAGATGCTGCTCTTCTTAGCATCCAGGGCACAGTTGGTGCGGGAAGTGGTCTCTCCGGCCAGGGCACAGGGCAACATCGTGTTGTGTGACCGTTTCGAGGCCTCCACTCTGGCATATCAGGGCTCCGGGCGCGGGCTTGACTTGAAAAATATTGAGGCGCCCATCGCCTTCGCGTCGGGGAACCTCGTCCCGGACTTGACTCTCCTCCTGAACGTGCCCGTCGACGAAGGCCTCAGGCGGAAACATGGGGCGCAGACCTTGCAACTGAGCATGTTTGACCGCAGCGAGTACGAGAGCGACCGGTTTCATGACGAGGAACGAGCCTTTCATGAACGAGTGCGCCAGGGATACCTCAAGCTTGCGGCCGACGCGGGGAAGACCGGTGTCCCCCGTTGGGTGGTTATCGACGGCGTCCCCCGGCGAGAACTGGTGGCCGCCCAGATCTGGGCCGCGGTGAAACCCCTGGTCCTGCACTCTTGACGTGCCTGTGTTCTATCTCACTGACGCTTGGTCCCCTCCGTGAGAAGGTGTTGAGGGTTCAACCTGACAGCCTTCTGTTACCCAACGTTCAAATAAGGGTTATTACAAGGAGCGGTAACAAACAGGGCGCGGGAACCGTTAAGAAATGAACGTGAGTCCTTTCAGGACAATCAAGATGTTGTTCAGCCACCATCCTCGGATGTCGGCCTTCGTCTTGTTGGCCATGGCGATGGTCGTGGTGGTGATGGTGGCCTCTAAAGACGTGGGCCTCGAAGCAGGACAGCGTATCACCCTTGCTGCGAGCACCGTCCTTTTGGCAGGCCTGTGCGTTTGGATCATCCACTGGGACTAACGGACATAACGTTCCAAAAACTCTTGACACCGTCTTGTGTTTGGTTTATTGATCGATGTCCCCTTGCCATCAGGGGATCGGGAAGAAAGGGGTGAACACCACATGACCCTAGCGGAAGAGGGGACCGCGCGATTCAGGCGGCTTCGAGCAGAGCAGGCGATTCAGCTTGCGATGCAGAGCCGTTGGGAGGAGGCGGTCGCGGCCAATCGGAGCATACTCTCAGTCTTTCCCAATGACGTGGATTCCTACAACCGGCTAGGCAAGGCCTGCACCGAGCTGGGACGGTATGACGAGGCCCGGGATGCCTATTCAAAAGCACTTTCGGTAGAGCCTAGCAACACTATCGCCCGAAAGAACTTGAGCCGGCTGGCCGGCTTGAAGAGCACAGGGCGCACAGCCACAGCCGTGGCCACCAAGGTCGATCCCAAGCTCTTTATCGAGGAGGCGGGTAAGACGTCGGTTGCGGTGCTACACCACTTAGGCTCCAGGGAGGTTGTCGGCAAAGTCACGGCAGGGGACCAGGTGTCTCTTGAGCCGCGCGACGATAACGTCCACATCTTCACGCTCGCTCGCAATTACCTGGGGCGGCTAGAACCACGCCTGGGGACCAGGTTGAGTAAGCTGATGGCGGGCGGCAACCGGTATGAGGCTGCCATCACCAGCGTTGCCGACCAGCAGGTGAAGATCATCGTTCGGGAGACATACCAGGCCGCGGCCATGACGGGGCGAGTCTCCTTCCCTTCTCGGGCGGAAACGGGGTTCCGCCCCTACATCAAGGAAAGTGTGCTCCAATACGGGCTAGACGAAGACGACGATCTGGAATTCTATCAGGACGAATCAGAGGATGGGGGTGGGGATTGGGAAGAGGAGGGCAATGAGGAGAGCGGTTTCATGACTGAGGCCCTCCGTCCCGATGCCGACGAGGATGAAGAAGAGTAACGGGAACACACTGGGTAAAGTCCCGAGACGGGAAGCGGGCTTGTCGAGAGTTTAACGGTCGGCACCCCACCGGACCAGTTTCTCACCGTCATGGTTGAGAGACGTCCTCACCGAGGACGTGCTTCCCGTAGCAAGGCGCACAGAGGAACACCGTGGTACATTGTTGCTCGTCAAGGTAAACGTATCCACAATCCAGCGCCTGGGCTGATTCCGTCATCCGAAAGTGAAACGTACCTGAGCAGGCCTCACACACGGTGTGGTGGATGGGTGGAAGGGCGGCACCGCATACCGTGCATGGGGTTCCGACGGCTTCCTCTGTACTGAAGGTCATACTTTGACCGCCGGGACTTTGATTAACGACTTAACCATCTCTTCCCCTTCCCCAACGGAGTGAGTAGGGCGGTCGAGTTGCGCCCGTCTCGCGCCTAGGGTCTCAATCCTAAACGGCAAATGCGGTCCGACCGCACCTCCCTATCTGATTTTGGTGGCGTGTAAGGTCAGGCAGATTTTCAGCCATGGGCGCTCGGTCAAGCAGATTATACTAACGGTGGATGAGCGTTAACGCTGCGCCTATCGAGCGTCTCCTGGCCTATCGCTTCCGAGACCGCGGTCTGTTGGCCCAGGCCTTTGTCCATGACTCCTACCTTCATGAAAATCCTCAGGCGGCTATCTCCTCGAACGAGCGCTTGGAATTCCTGGGCGATGCTTGGCTCGACTTCGTCGTGGCGGAAGAATTGTTCCGACGTTTTCCCGATGCTCCCGAGGGTCAGCTCACCAAGATGCGAGCGGCCGCGGTCCAGGCATCGACCCTTGCGAGGGTGACACGGGAATTAGGTCTGGCCGAGCACCTGTGCCTAGGACGGGGGGAGGATCAAACCGGCGGCCGGGAGCGTGCCTCCAACTTGGCTGGTCTCTATGAGGCGGTCGTAGGAGCGATCTTCATCGACGGTGGGGAGAACCGTGCGCGGCGCTTTGTCATCCAGACCCTTGAGAAGGTCCTCGGCGAGGCGGCAACCGTCGAGACTGATTACAAGTCTGCGCTGCAAGAGTTCTGCCAGGCCCGTCGGTGGGAACCGCCCAGCTACCGAGTTGAAGCAACTGAAGGGCCGCCGCATTCCCTCCGATTCACCGTTGAGGTTTGGGTGCAGCGGCGGATGCTTGGGCGGGGGCAGGGTCAAAGCCGGCGTGAGGCTGAGAAATCGGCCGCACGGGTGGCCCTGGAAGTGTTGCAGCAACCAGCGTAGGCGCAGGGTGGCCGTGATTTTACCCACAGGTGAGCGGGTGTAGGACCGAGGCCCGTCTCAGCCATTTCCCCATAATGTTCAAGTGGTTCAAGCGAGATCAATCCCAGGAAGCCGCGGAGTCCGCTGCTATCCGGGCCGCCGTCCAGCCCACGAAGTCGACGTGGTTCGGACGGGTCGGTTTGCTGTTCCAACGGTCCCAGATCGCCGAAGACCTCTGGGATGAATTAGAAGAGGCCCTCATTTCCGCGGACGTGGGACCAGAAACCGGGCAGCGCCTTATCACGACTGTCCGGGAGGGAGTGCGGGCTGTGCCCGGCGCCACTCCCGAGACCGCTCGGGCCCTACTCAAGGCGGAGATGGTCAACATCTTGAACAAGCCTCGCGGCGAGAAGGCCTATGAGGCTGTCGAAAGTGTGCCCGGGAGCTTCCAGATCAACCAGGGAAGTCCCCAGCCCTGGGTGACTTTGGTGGTAGGCGTCAATGGTTCGGGGAAGACGACCACCATCGCCAAGCTAGCCGCCGGACTCAAAGAACGAGGCCAGCGCGTTCTGCTGGGGGCCGCCGATACCTTCCGAGCGGCCGCTGTCGAACAGCTCCAGTCTTGGGGGGAACGAATCGGAGTGGACGTGGTCGCCCACCAAGCCGGGTCCGACCCGGGGGCCGTCGCCTTCGACGCCTTGCAGGCAGCCAAGGCCCGTGGCGCCGACGTGGTGCTCATCGACACGGCGGGGAGGCTCCACACCAAGAGTAATCTGATGGAGGAGCTCAAGAAGGTCCGGCGCGTTGTCCAGCGGTTCGACGAAGGGGCACCTCATGAAGTGCTTCTCATCCTCGATGCCACCACGGGCCAAAATGGGCTGGTTCAGGCTCGCCACTTCATGGAGGCTGTCCAAGTCACGGGGGTGGTGCTCACCAAGCTGGATGGAACCGCCAAAGGCGGTGTGGTACTGGCCGTCGTCTCTCAGCTCGGTGTCCCAGTTGCTTATTTGGGAACTGGGGAAGGGATGCAAGACCTGGTGCCCTTCGAGCCCGAGGCGTTCGTGGATGCCTTGCTTTCCTAGCTGTTAAGGGCCAGTGGCCGGTTTCCTTGCGTGGTGGGCGGTTCAGGTACTGGTTGGGGTGCTGGCCCTACCGTACGTCATGTACGTTTTCCGGCGCCTACCGGACCGTGGCCTCGCCTTCGCCAAGACCACCGGGGCGCTCCTCCTCGGATACTTCTTGTGGCTTCTCGGGACGCTCCGGCTGGCGCCAAACGGTCGGGGCGCCGCAGTACTGGCGTTGGTGCTCCTCGCCCTTGGTGCCCTTCTCCTCTGGAACCGTCAAGGTCCCCGACTAGTCAGCTTGGTAAAACGGGAGTGGCGTGCGCTCCTGTGCTGCGAAGCTATCTTCCTGATCGCCCTGGCCGCTTGGAGCGTCGTCCGCAGCTTCAACCCTGACATCGAAGGAACGGAAAAGCCGATGGACTTTGCACTCCTGAACACGGCCATCAGGAGTGAGTTCTTTCCGCCCGCTGACCCATGGCTCAGTGGCCACTCCGTTAGTTACTACTACTTCGGCTATGTGATGATGGCCGCCGCCACCCATCTTTCTGGCCAGCCCCCTGCCGTGGCCTACAACCTTGGCGTGGCTACCCTGTTCGCCTCCACCGCGGTGGGTGCCTGGGGACTGGGGATGAACCTCGCCCGCCTCCACAGCAGGGCCCGCCGGGGGCGGGGCAACCGCCCCTCTTCTCGACCCAGGTTGTGGTCGATGACGCTCTGTGGGGGTCTGGCGGCTTTGTTCATGGTGTTCATCGGAAACATGGAGGGTACTCTGGAGCTTCTACGCTGGCATGGAGCCGGTTCCCAGGGGTTCTGGTCGTGGGTTGCGGTCAAAACAGACACGGACGCGGCTACCGGCAGGTGGCGCCTTCTGGGGCCCGCGGCAGACCCTGGCGGCCCCACCGACTCTTGGTATCCCCTGGAGTCTTGGTGGTGGTGGCGTGCGACCAGGGTCATCGACACCGTCACCGATGGCGAAAGCAAGGACTACACCATCACCGAGTTCCCGTTCTTCAGCTTCCTCTTGGGCGACCTCCATCCCCATGTGCTCGCCCTCCCTGTTGGTCTGTTAGGTTTGGGCCTGTGCCTTGAACTGATCCTGGCGCGTCCTCGAAACTTCAGCCGCTGGCTGCGGGCCTGGCCCGGGGCTCTCCTGCCTCCAGTAATCGTGTTCGGCAGCCTCGGATTCATCAATGGATGGGACCTCATTCCATACTTGTCCCTCTACGTTGGGATAGGGCTCCTGCTGCTGGTCACCTGGAGGCGGCTCTGGGACACCCGGGAGCAGTCCACAGCGATCAGACAGCCACGTATGCCGCTCCGCCGGCTTGCTTGGTTTGCGGTGTGGTCACTCCTGCTTGCGGCAGGTGCCTTCTTGATCTTCGCCCCCTTCTATGCCCCCCTTTCTCTCCAGCTCTTCTCAGCTTTTGGCCCCAGCGACGTTGCCCAAGGATTCCCCTTACAGTGGTGGAGCGGGCCCGGGACAAGGCCGGTTCACTTCCTCCTGTTATGGGCTCCCTTCGCCTTGTCGGCGGCCGCACTGCTGATAGCAGTAGCGCCGCGGATAGCTCTCATCGCGCTGTGCGGTCTGGTAGTCGCATGGCTCGCCATCGAGGCGGCCCACGGCTTCGCGCCGGCCACACCCTGTGCAAGGGTGTGGCCGCTGCTGGTCGTGGTTCCCACGCTGTGGCTGGCCGCGCAACAACTGCGCCAGACGGGACCAAGCCCATCGTCCGTCGGGTTCGCCTTGGTGCTGGTCGCAATGGCTTTCGGGCTCTTCGCTGCCAGTGAGTCCTTCTATCTTCGGGACGTGTTCGGCAACAGGATGAATACAGTGTTTAAGCTTTCCTATCAGGCGTGGACCTTCCTTGCGGTCGCTTCAGCCTTCGCCGTTTGCTATCTCGGCTCTTGTAGGAGAGCCCAGGTCTTTCTTCTTGGCATCGCTCTCCTGGTGTGCCTGTACCCCATTGCCGCACTGCCTTCAAAGACCAACGGATTGCAGGGAGAGCCAACTTTGGATGGCCTGGCCTATGCGCGGACGCGGGATGTCGCAGAGGTGCAGGCCATCGACTGGCTCATAGCGAACGTGCCCAGCCGGGGCAGCGTGGTGTTGGAGGCCACGGGCGGACAGTACAGCCAGTACGGACGGGTCTCCAGCGCGACCGGTGTCCCAACGGTGCTGGGCTGGGCTGGCCACGAAGTACAGTGGCGTGGGAACGACCGGCTTCTGCGCGGCAGGACCGAGGACGTCGACAGGATCTATCTCGCCATGGATAAGGCGGAAGTAAAGCCTCTGCTGGAGAAATACGGGGTGACCCACGTCTACGTGGGGCGCCTGGAGCGGGCCAAATACCCCGAGCCACCGCTGAAAGCCTTCTCCGGGGGGATGGATGTGGCCTTCCAGAACGATGGGGTCAGCATCTACAAGGTACGGAGCTAGCCCTTGGTTCGGCGAGAGCGGCCGAGTTACGGGGTCCCCTACCTAGCTGTCGCGTTCACCGCGACCGTCACCCTGGCCGTCCTGCTGCGTCTCTTTGACCTTGGTCGTACCGTCCTTTCCGCCTCCGAAGGGACCAGATCCTTGGCCGCTTGGCATCTCATCAATGGAAGGGCGCCTGACTGGTGGGAAGCTCCTGGGCTGGTGGTTGGAACTGCTGTGAGTTTCGTCCTCCTGGGTGACAGCGACGCCACCGCCCGGCTGTTCCCATCTCTGGCAGGGTCGGGAACAGTCGTATTCCTGGCCGTGATCCGGCCCTGGCTGGGTTGGTGGCCCGCGCTCGCCGCTGCGGTGCTGGTCACTCTTTCGCCAAGTGGCCTCGCCTTGGCGCGCTCTGTGGCTGAGGATACCCCGGCGGCGCTCCTGACCATGGCAGTCGGCTGGTCCCTCGTTCGCTTCTGGGATCAGCAGGATCGCCGGGGGGCGATGCTGACGGGAGCAGGAGCGGGTGCGCTGGTCCATTTTGGTTTTCCTGGAATAACGGGAGCGTTTGCCCTGCTCCTTTTCGCTCTCACGTTGGTTGCGCTCCAGTCGCAGCCGAGGCTACATCCCGGGAAGGGCTGGCTCAAAGGGTTCTCTTTGCCCTTTGTCTCGGCCTTCGGCCTGGTCGGCACAGGGTGCTTGGTGTACCTGGATGGCTTTGGTGTGCCGTCCCTCACCGCGTGGGCGGCGCGTTTCGGGGACCTCGTCCCGGATCAGAACTCGCCTCCGGCAGGGCTGGTCCTCGCCGGCTATGAGGCGGCAGCCCTGCTCCTGGGGGTGCCCGCCGCGCTCCTCGCGCTTCGCGACTGGTTGCGAGAGCCCGGTGGGACCCGACCAGCTATGCTCGCGTTTTTGGCCCTGTGGGGGTTGCTCGCCCTCTTCTTCCTGCTGTTGGGGGCTCGGGCGAACCCGTCCTCCGTTTATGCGAGCGCCCTGCCGCTGTCCGTCCTTGCCGGAAATCTGATTGGCCTGGGCATTGCGAGGGTGGACCGGGAGGCGGGCCGCCGCCTCTCATGGGGACTGCCGGTGGTTGCGTCCGGTGCCGCCTTTGCATGGATAGCTTTGCTGCGGACCATGAATCAAGGTGATGCGGCCTCGGCTAACCGGTGGCTGTCCGCCGCAACCGTGGCGCTGCCCCTCGGCGCTATCCTTGCCGTGGCGCTGGGGTCGCGCAAGACCGGGCCCGTCTTGGCTGTTGTTGCGGCTTTGATGGCGGTGCTGATCGAGATCCATGGGGTGGCGAAGCTTCAGGCTTCTTGGCCAGGGCAAAGCACAGGGCACGAGTTGGCAGCCAATGCGATTTCCGAGGTGAGCCACCTCGTCCCGTATACTAGCCTTCGCGAGGGGTTCTCCGTCCAAGTGCAGCAGGGCCTAGAGGAGACCGTAGGCTGGCCACTCCGGCGGTTCAGGAGCGCTTCTGCGCCACGGGTGGCCGCCGGATCCGATCTCCTCGTTGGTGATGCGGCGGCTGGCGTCGCGCCGATAAGCGGGTACAGCAGCCGTACGGTCCCTGTCCAGCAGGTCTGGTCACCAGGGAGTTGGGGTTGGAATGAGGTGGTGGGTTGGATAGCCACGGGTGCAATCCCCGACGGGTCCAGGACGACTCGTCGGGCGGTCATTCTTACTCGGGTGGAGGGGCCCGCCTAAAGGCCGGGCGGGCAACGATGGGTCCCTTATGACGGCGATAGAGGTCGCCGCTCAAGAATCGGCCACAACTTCGCCAGTGCGCGAGGGGCCCGCCTGGGACGGCTATGCCCTTGGGTTCGCGCTGCTCGTTCTGGGCGCAGGCCTGCTTCGCTTCTGGGACCTCGGGCCCCGGGCGATGCACCATGACGAGAGCCTGCATGCGTTGTATAGCTGGTACCTCTATGTGAGGGGGGAGTATCGGCATGACCCCCTTATGCACGGGCCGTTCCAGTTCCACATCATCGCCCTCGCCTACTTCCTCCTCGGTGCGTCGGACTACGCCGCACGGTCAGGTGCAGCCCTCTTCGGCACCATCGCGGTCGCCCTCCCTTACCTCCTCCGACCCTGGCTGGGGCTCTGGGGGGCCTTGGCCTCGTCGGCCCTCCTTGCCGTCTCACCGTTGCTGCTGTACTACAGCCGCTTCGCCCGCGGCGACATCTATGTGGTTGTCTGGAATCTGCTGCTGGTCATCGCCCTGTGGCGCTATTTCCGGTCGGAGCAGCGGGGCTATCTCTGGCTCGGTGCGGCCGCGCTCAGCCTCGCCTTCGCCACAAAAGAGGTCACCTATCTCACGGCCCTGATCTTCGGGAGCTACCTGTTCTTCGTGACCGCCCGAGAGCTCTGGGCCAGAGTCAAGGAGAAGGTGAACCTGCGGGGGGTGTCGCCACAGCTGGCCTTCTTTATCGTCTTCTGGACCCTAGTGCTTCCGCAGGGCGCTGCGGCCGTGCTCTTGGCGTTCGACGTGCTTGGTCTAGACCCCGTTGCTTGGGGCGCCTGGCGGGATCCCAACCAGCCCGAGGTGGCTCGGTTCATGTACGCGGGCTCAGACCCTGTGCGCACCTTCCTGCTTGTCACGAGCACGCTGGCCCCGCTCTTCGCCATCTCCCTGGCGGTCGCGGCACGGTGGAACTTACGCCTCTGGCTAGGTGCCGCGGCTTTTTTCTACGTGCCGTACGTCCTTCTATACACGACCTTCTTCTCCAATCTTCAAGGCTTTGGTTCGGGGATATGGGGTGGCCTCGAGTACTGGATCGCTCAGCAGCCGGTCGCCCGCGGGAGTCAACCCTGGTTCTACTACCTGCTCCTAATCCCTCTTTATGAATTCCTGGCTCTAGCTCTGGGGGCCACTGGAGCGCTGATTTATGGGGCACAGCGACTGCGCCCCCGTCTCTCCGCCGACACGGAGGTGACAAAGGAGAGGCACGCCTTCACGGGCTTTCTGCTTTGGTGGCTGGCCGGCAGTCTCGCGCTCTACGGGTACGCGGGCGAGAAGATGCCTTGGCTCTCTCTCCATATCTTGTTGCCGCTGTCACTCCTCGCAGGCCAAACTGCAGGAAGTCTGGTCGCGCGGGTGCCCTGGCGGGTTCTCTGGGATCGACGAGCCTTCCTCCTGCTGCCTCTCCTTGTTCTCGCTCTCCTCGCCCTGCGGGCTCTTGGCGATGCGGCGGAAGGATTGCAACCAGGGCCCTCGGCCTGGGCAGGTGTCCTCAAGGGACTCGGTGCCTTCGGGGTGTTCCTGGC
>CAZPYZ010000011.1:0-19950 GCA_964590215.1 uncultured Dehalococcoidia bacterium
CACCCTCGCTGACTATGTCGCGGGGTTCATCGTGGCCGGCGGCGGGCTCTACCTGGGCGTGCTGGCGGTAGCCGGCGGGGACGACCTGCGATTGCTGATGGGCGCCGTGCGGCGGCGGCGAAGCACCGGCTAGTAGTGCAGCCGGAAAACAGTTGGACGGGGGGCAGGAAAGCAGCGGGGCAACCCCGAGCGGGCGGGCGGGCCCACAACCTGGGGGTGGCGGGCTATCCGGCCGAGCAGCCAGCGCGGTTTGGGCATGCCTTCCCATGGCCAGGCACGGGATGGCTGGTGCCATTGGCTTTTCTCCTGCCGGCGTGCTCGACGGCGCCTAGCCCTCCTGCCCTCCCGCCGGCAGCATCCTCCCCGGTACCGACGGCGGCCGTTCAATCAACCGCTTCCGTCGAGGGTCGCTGGCAGCCCCGTGCGGCCATGCCCACCTCTCGGAGCGAGGTAGCCGGTGCCGCCCATGGAGGACTCGTGTACGTCGTGGGCGGGTTCGTCGCCGATGGCGTTACGGGGGCACTGGAAGTGTTTGACCCGGCTACCGACCGATGGCGATCGCTGGCCTCAGCGCCGGTGCCGGTGCACCATCCCGCGATGGCGGAGGCGGGAGGCAAACTCTATCTGATCGGAGGATTCGATGCACGGGGTCAGCCTCTGAACACCACTTGGGAGTACGAACCTCAGGCGGATCGCTGGCGAGCGCGGGCTGCCATGCCCACCGCGCGTGGTGCGCTGGCCGCAGCCGGTTTGGCCGGGAAGGTGTATGCCATCGGCGGGGTCGCGGGGCGTAATGTTACCGCTAATGAGGAGTACGACCCAGGGACCGACCGCTGGCGGGTCCTCGCCCCTATGGCCCAAGGACGGGACCACCTGGCCGTGGCCCAGTCCCAGGGCAAGCTCTACGCCATCGGAGGGAGGTTGGCCGGCGACTTCTCCCGCAACGTCGGCACGGTCGAGGAATACGACCCTGCGACCGACCGCTGGCGGACGGCGACACCCATGCTCACTCCCCGCAGCGGCATCGCTGGAGCCACGGTGGCCGGGCGGATCTACGTTTCCGGCGGCGAGGCGGACCAAGGCACATTTCCCCAGAACGAGGCGTACGACCCGACAACTGACACGTGGTCGGCGAGAGCGCCGATGATGACGCCCCGACACGGTCACGCGGCCGTCACCATCGGCGGCAGAGTATACGTAGTGGGAGGTGGGAGGACCCCAGGCGGGTCCGAGAGCGACGTGAACGAGGTATTTATACCGTGATGCGTGCTGCGTGGGGCATCAGGCATCAGAGAAGGGGCCGGAGGCATACGCTCTCTTCCCGGGCGGGTCCAACTCCCACGATGCTGATGGGACAGTCCAGGACCTCTTCCAGCCTGCGAAGGTAGTTCTTGGCCATCGGCGGGAGGTCGCTGGGTTTGCGAGTCTGGCTGGTTGGCGTTTCCCAGCCCGGTAGCTCCTCGTAGACCGGCTCGCAGCGCTCTAACTGCGCGACCGTACTGGGGAAGTCGTGGGTGACGTTTCCGTCCATCCGATAGGCTGTACAGACCTTCACACTGGGGAACACATCCAGGACATCCAGCCGCACCAGGGCGATGGCAGACAGACCGTTTAGCTCCACGCTGTACCGGGCGGAAACGGCGTCGAACCAGCCGCACCGTCGGGGCCGGCCGGTGGTGGTCCCGTATTCGTGGCCGCGCTCGCGGATGAAGGCGCCGGTCTCGTCGGCCATCTCCGTGGGGAAGGGGCCGGCGCCCACCCGAGTGGTATACGCCTTGAAGACGCCCAGGCTCTTGGTGATCTGCGTGGGCGGGATGCCTGCGCCCACTGCCGCCCCACCGGCCGTTGGGGTGGAACTGGTGATGTACGGGTACGTTCCGTGGTCCAGGTCCAGGAGCGTGCCCTGAGCGCCTTCCAGGAGGACCACCTTGTTCGCCGAGAGAGCCCCTCGGACCAGACGTCCGGTCTCCGTGATGAAGGGCTGGATCCGATCGGCGTACTCCATGTACTCGTCGTAAATCGCATCGGCGCTCAAGGGATCGGCTCCGTAGACACGGGTAAAGATCAGGTTCTTCTGGTCGACCGCGTAGCGGAGCCGGCTGCGAAAGACGTCGGGCTCCAGCAGTTCGCCCACCCGGAGGCCCATCCGAGCCGCCTTGTCAGTATAAACGGGACCAATGCCGTTCAGGGTGGTACCGATGGAGTTTGCGCCGCGGGCCTCTTCGTCGAGCTTCTCGAGGAGCCTGTGGTAAGGCATGATCAGGTGTGCCCGGTCGCTGACGAAGAGGCGGCCGGACACGTCGATCCCGGCCTGCTCCCCGAGCATGGTCAGTTCCTTGAGGAAGAAGGCAGGATCGAAGGCCACGCCGTTGCCGATCACGCAGTCGGTCCTGGGGTTGAAAATCCCGCATGGGATCAGGTGCATCGCGAAATGGCCGAGGTGGTTGTCGACGGTGTGGCCGGCGTTGTTACCGCCGGAGTAACGAACAACCATGGCGGCCTGTTCCGACAAGAGGTCGATGACCTTTCCCTTCCCCTCGTCACCCCAGTGTCCGCCGATCACGACGATGGCTGGCATTTCATCCTCGCCCTAACCCTCTCCCGCCAAGGGAGAGGGGAGAAGTTGGACAAAGCAAACGGCCCCTCCGGGGCCGTTTGACACTATAGCAGAAACTAGCGCAGCAAGCTTTCCCGAGGGTCGGGAACGTTGATCACCAGCATCGTCGTCGAGTTCCGGGAGACGATGAACTCGACCGGCTCGATGGGGCTCAGGTTTTCCTCGACATGGACCGCGTTGGGTGGGACGAAGATGAAGTCTCCCTCCTCGGCGACGATGCTCTGCTGCAGCCTCTCGCCGAAGTAGAACCGGATGCGGCCGCGCAGCATATAGATCCCGCTTTCAGCATCCCCGTGGTGGTGGGCGCCGGAGGCAGTGGCCGCGGGCGTGGAGACGAATCCCATCCAGAGGCCGTGGTTATGGCAGAGCTCGGGCGCAATGCCCGCCTGCCGGATCATACCGGGCGTCTGAGCGGTGTTAGCGCTGCGTTGCTTGGGTTTGATGAGAACGACGTCAGCCATGGGTTGCCCCCTTATCGATGTTCAGGTCACTGAGCCGTGGGCTCAAGTATGCTACCTTGGGTGACACGATGGAAAGCCCGTTTCTGCAGAGGCTCCAATCCGGCCCGCTGCTCACCGACGGCGGCATGGGATCGATGCTTTACGAGATGGGTATCGACCATCGCCGCTGTTTCGAAGAGCTGAACCTGTCACAGCCCGACACGGTTCAGGAGATCCACCGCCGGTACATCGGCGCCGGCGCGGAGTTGGTGGAGACCAATACCTTCGGGGCGAACCGGTTTAAGCTGGCCCCCTATGGCCTGGAGCGCCGCGTTCGGGATATTAACTATCTGGGCGCGCGCGTGGCTCGAGAAGCCAGGGAGATCGCCGGTGAGTCTGTCTTCGTCGCCGGCTCGGTCGGCCCGACGGGCTTCGCCTTCAGGCCTGCCCAGGCCGTTGGTCCAGAGCAGCTGGGGGCCGCGTATGAGGAGCAGGTCGAGGCGCTGCTGGAGGGTGGCGTGGACCTCCTGGTGTTCGAGACCTTTACCGACCTGGAGGAGCTGAAGGCCGCGGTCTCAGCCGGCCAACGCTGCTGTGACCTCCCCATCATTGCCCACATGACCTTCAGCGAGGACCTCCGCACCCTAGGAGGCCAGGACATCCCCACGGTGGTCAAGGCATTGGAGGATCTGGCGGTCGACGTGCTGGGAACCAACTGCACCGTCGGCCCTCAGGGGGTGCTGGACGTCCTTGTCGCAATGACCGCCCTGACCCGCAGGCCTCTCTCGGGTATGCCCAACGCCGGGCTGCCCCAAATGGTTGAGGGCCGCTTCATCTACCTGTCGAGCCCCGCGTATTTCGCCGACTACACGGCCCGGTTCCGGGAAGCAGGTGTCACGGTCATTGGCGGCTGCTGTGGTACCACTCCGGCCCACATCGCGGCGATGCGAGGGGCGCTGACGATGGCCCCGTCACCTCCCCTCGAGGGTTTCAGCACGGCCCTCGGAAGCTCGGTGACGCGTGGGGTTGTAGGTGGGGTTCGCGAACGAACTGAGGAGGAGGACGAGCAACCCTTGACGGCCGAGGCGCCCACGGAGCTGGCCCGAAAGCTCCAAGCTGGTCACTTTGCCATCAGCGTCGAACTCGACCCGCCGAAGGGCACCAATCCGGCCAAGTTGCTGGCCGGCGCGGCCATGCTGAGGGACCAGGGAGTCGACTGTATCAATATCGGCGACAGCCCTATGGCCCGGGTCCGCATGAGCGCCCTGGCCGTGGCGGTCCGGGTGCAGCAGGAGGTCGGCCTGGAAACCATCATTCACTACACCACCCGGGATCGTAACCTGATGGCCATCCAGTCCGACCTCATTGGGGCTCATGCCTTGGGCGTGCGCAACATCATTGCCCTCACCGGTGATCCGCCCCACATGGGCGACTACCCCCACGTGACCACGGTGTGGGACGTGGACTCTATCGGCTTTATCGGTATCCTCAAGAGCCTCAATCAGGGGCGCGACTTCAACGGGAACTCCATCGGGCGCGCGACCTCCTTCTTTGTGGCCTGCGCCGTGACACCCAAAGCCCCAGACTTGGAAGGGGAGAAGGAGCGGTTCCGGCGGAAGTTAGCAGCCGGTGCAGACCTGGTGATGACCCAACCCCTCTACACTCTTGAGGACTTGGAGCAGTTCCTGGACGAGTTCGGGCCCATCCCACGGCCGGTCCTCCTCGGGGTCATGCCCCTACAGAGCTACCGGCATGCGGAGTTTCTGCACCACGAGGTCGGGGGCATCGAGGTCCCAGATCACCTGCGGGAACGGATGAGGCTGGCAGGGGACCGGGCAAAGGAAGAGGGTCTCGCCATCACCCTCGAATTCATCACGCGAATCAAGGGGCTGGTCAATGGGGTATACATCATGCCATCCTTTGGACGGTATGAGGTGGCGTCTGAGATCGTGAAAGTGCTGCGGGGGATGTGATGGTCGAGATTGGCGAACGCCTAACCCTGGAGGAGTTCCTTGCCCTGCCGGAGGAGGAGCCGGCGCTGGAGTACGAAGATGGGGTAATCACGCAGAAGCCGATGCCCAAACGAGTTCACAGCCGGCTGCAGTTCGTATTGGCACGATTGTTCGACCGCTTCGGTGAAGCAGAACGGCTGTACTTGGTATTCACAGAGCTGCGGTTTACCCTCGGCGCCCGCTCGTACGTTCCGGATTTGGCGGTCTACCTATGGGACCGAATACCGGTTGATGACAAAGGGGAATTGTTTAACGACGCGCCCGAACCCCCCGACGTTGCCGTCGAGATCGTATCGCCCGAGCAGAGCGTCACCGCACTGATCCGGAAATGCCTCTGGTACGTTGAGAACGGAGTCAAGGCGGCGCTCATCGTCGATCCAATGGACCGCACGGTGCTGCTGTTCCGAGCCGGGTTGCCCTACCGAGCGCACCAGGGTGACGAAGCCATCGACCTTTCGGACGTGCTGCCAGAGTTTCGCACCACTCCTGCCCAAATCTTCGGCACCCTCAGGGTGCGCTAGAGGCACGGCCGGGAACTGGTTGGCGCTGGGGCTTCGCCCCCGACCCCAGGTGCACGGTGCAGTCGTTTGCCCCTCTGCCCCGTGTGAGTGCGCCGTTTCCGGCCGCACTCCTAGGGCTACAAGCCAGGCCGGAAACGGTATCTAAGCCGAGGGCTTGGTGCTGGCCTGAGACGCAGCCTTCCAGGCTGCCGGGTGAGACCGGGGGCAGGCAAGGGATGCCTGCGCTGCCGGGTGGCTTTTCAGGCCGCATTCCCTGTCTACAGTCCTAGCTCCTTCGCCCGCTCCAGGTCCTCGGGACGGTTGAGGTTGAAGAAGCTAACCAGGCCGGGGTCGGGGTCTCGCAATTCTTCGTCCCTAACGAAGCGCACCCGGATCTTGTCCAAGAACCCCTCGACCTTCAGGTCATGCCCCTCCAGAGTGTCCTTCAGCATCGGGAGGCAGGTCTTCCGGTAGACGGCCAGGAGCGGTTGCGGGCGGTCCTCGATGCGAGGCACGAGGGCGTCGGCCGTGTCGTCAGTGAGGTCGATCAGACGCAGCACCAACGCGGGCTGGATGAAGGGCATGTCGCAGGCGGCGAGGAGACAGCGGTCGTGGCGCGCGGCCCTGAGCCCGGCGTAAAGCCCGGCGAGGGGTCCCATGCCGGGATGGACGTCCGGGACCGCCTGAGCCAGAAGATCCGGGGGTAGCGGCCGGTCCGGGCGATCCACCGAAACCAGAACCTCCCCGCACGTCTGGTTGAGCACTCCGGCGATGCGTTCCACCAGGGTCTGTCGCCCGAAGGGGAGGAGGGCTTTATCGGTCCCCAGGCGGCGGCTCCTTCCCCCAGCAAGGATGATGCCAGTGGTGGGGTGCATCGAGTACGGCCGCTGCCCTCACCCTGACCCTCTCCCTGGGGGAGAGGGAATTACGCGGTGAAGCCGTAGAGGCGCTGGGGGTTCTCCCAGAAGATGCGGTGGAGGGTCTCGGGCGAGATGTCCTCCCGGTCAGCCAGCTTCGAGACGGCTTCGGGGAACGCGCAGTCGAAGTGAGGATAGTCTGAGGGGAAGAGGAGGAACTCGTCGCCGAACCGGCTGACAACGTACGGCAGACTCGGCTCGTTGGGCTTGCAGGTAACATAGACCCGTCCTGACCGCATCAGCTCAGACGGCGGCATCTCCGGCTGCTGGCCTTCCACCTTTATCTCCTCCCATTCCTCGTCCATGTGGTCCATCCAGAAGGGGACCCAGCCGCAGCCGGCTTCGAGAAAGGCGACGCGCAGGTCAGGATAGGTCTCCAGTAGCCCGCTAGTGAATACCGCCGTGCAGGCGATGATCTGCTGCGGCACGTGGGAGAAGGTGTGCATGGCCAGGAAGTTAGCGAAATGGCACACCGGATCCAACTGGTCCTGGCCCGATCCGTGGAACGCGACGGCCACGCCGCGGGTGGCGCAGGCCTCATAGAAGGGCCAGAACTCGTGGCTGGCCACGTTGCGATCCCGCAGGTGGGCGGCGATCACAACACCGCAGAGCCCCAGCGGGCCGCAGGCGCGCTCCATCTCCTTGATGGCCTCGTCCACGTCCACGTGGATAGGGACGATGGCGACGCCCTTAAGCCGCCCTGGGTCGGCGGAGCACCACTCGCTGAGCCAGTCGTTGTAGCCCCGGGCCAGCTCGATGCAGTACTCGCGCTCCCGGAGCTTCGCGTAGCCCAGCCCGGAGGTGGGGTAGACCACTTGCACGTCGATGCCCTCTACGTCCATGTCTTTCAGATAGACGTCGGGCGGAATAACGCCTTTGTAGGCGGTCAGCTCCCGGTAGCGGGTGTTCGCCTTTCGCCCCCGATCGAAACCGTCATTGCCCGCGAACAAACTAGCCCGCCGAGAGAAGCGCGCCGACAGACGGGGGCGATAGACCGCATCGCCATCGAAGACATGAGCGTCGGCGTCGATGATGTGCAGGCCGTTTTTCATGGACACCTCTTGGAAGTAGGGAACTGAGGAAGTCGGGAAGTGAGGGAACCGTTCCTCGCTCCTGACTTCCTTATTTCCTTAATTGCTGACTTCCTGCGTTCCTACCGCCCTCTCAGCCGGGGGTCGAACACGTCGCGAATAGAGTCGCCCAGGAAGTTGAAGGCGAGCACGGTAACGCTAAGGGCGACCGCGGGCATGATGAGGAGCCACGGTGCGGCCATCATGTATTGACGCCCCTGGATCGTCAGCATACCGCCCCAGGTGGCCAGGGGTGGGGGCGCGGCCAGGCCCAGGAAGCTCAGGGTGGCCTCGGTGACGATGGCCGAGCCGATGCTGGTGGAGAAAACGATGAGAGTCACGGCCATGACGTTGGGCAGGATGTGCTGGAAGATGATGCGGCCCTGCCGCGCCCCCATGGCCTTGGCCGCCTCGATGTACTGCTCCTGGATCACCGACAGCACGTTGCTGCGGATCACCCGGTTGGCCCGGGGGATCTGGGTGATGCCAATGGCTAGGGCGGTAATGGTCAGGCTCTTGCCGAGGACTGCCACCAGCATCATGGCGAGGATGAGAGTGGGGATGGCCTCCAGGGAGTCTGACACCCGCTGAACGACCATGTCGGTCCGGCCGCCGCGGTAGCCGCTGAGCATCCCGACCAGCAGCCCCCCGATGGTCCCAATGGTCACCGCCAGGACACCTACGAAGAGAGAGATGCGGGCGCCGTGGACCAGACGGCTGTAGACGTCCCGCCCAAGGGCATCCGTGCCCAACCAATAGGTCGTGCCATTGCGGCCTGTATAGCCTGGGGCTTTCAGGGAATCGCGGATCGTCTGGGCGGTAGGGTCCTGGGTAGCGACAATCTCGGCGAAGATCCCCGACGCCGCGATGGCCAGGAGCAGGACCAAGGCGAGGGTGCCGATGGGCTGGCGCCGGACCAGGTTTGCCGCGACCGCCAGCCGGGAGGGGCGAGGCCGCGCAAACTCCCGGGGGAGACCCTCCATGACGATGGTCTGGGCTTGGCTGGGCTGCTGCAACATGTGGGCGCCTCCTTAGTACGGCCTCCCAGCCCGGAGACTGAAGGCTAGCTGTAGCGGATACGGGGGTCCAGCCAGGCGTAGCTGATGTCGGTCATAAGGTTGACCACTACGTAGATGACCAGCAGATACAGGACGTTAGCCTGGAGCTGGGGGAAATCACCCCGCTGGATGGCTGCGAGGGTCAGCCGGCCCAGACCTGGCAGGGAGTAGATCTGCTCCACCACCACGCTGCCGCCCAGAGTCGTGCCGACCTGGAGTCCGAAGAGGGTGAAGGTCGGGATGAGGGCGTTCTTCAAGGCGTGCCGGTACACGACCAGCTGTTCCCGTACCCCTTTGGCGCGGGCGGTGCGGATGTAATCGTTGCGGAGCACCTCCAGCATGGAGGAACGCAGCAGGCGCACTTTTGTGGCGCTGACGAAGGCCCCCAGGGAAAGGAGCGGGAGGAACATCTGGGTTGCATGCTTGCCGAAGTCCTCCCACGCGGGGGCGTACCCCAAAGGCGGGGCCCATCCCCAGGTCATCGCTGGGAACAGCAGCAGGATGGTGGCGATGACGAAGTTGGGGATAGACAGGCCAATCACGGCGACTAACCGGGCACCGTAGTCGAAGGATGTGTTCGCACGGATGGCGGAGAGCACCCCCAGGGGGATGCTCACGACGACCGCCAGGAGCAGGGCCAGCAGCGAGAGTTCCAGGCTAACAGGTAAGGCCTCCTTGATCTGCTGAAACACAGGACGCCCCGAACTCCAGGAAGTCCCGAGATCCCCGCGCAGCGCGCCCCAAACCCAGCGGAAATACTGACCTGGTTCCAGGATGAGAGTGCCCGTCAGCGACTCCTCGGGCCCCCTTTCGCCCCGTAGCGCACCCCACGCGGCTCCCCAAATGCATTGACCAGCCTTCGGAACCACATCGTCCCCTGGTCGCGGTTGTGCCTCCAGCATCAAGCAAGGGATAAGGGGCTTGTCGAGGCCGAACTCCTGGCGCAGCCGTGCCCGCACCACCGGGTCGCCCGCGCCCGGGCTCTCCGCGAGGGTCTCCTCGATGATGTCGATGGGGGCGAAGAGGCGCAGGGAGAAAAAGACGATGGCTGACGCGCCCAGCAGCACTGGGATCAGGGCCAGCAGCCGCCGGATGATGTACTCAGTCATTGTCGTGGCCACACTATAGGTGCCGCTGCCCCTGCCGTCAACGAGTGGTTGCGGGACACGCAGCGCTCCATGCCGTATCATCACGGGTGGCGCGGGCGGTCATTTGGGACGGCGGGCTTCAGAGCCGACACTACGGATCTTTCAAGCGGGAGAACGCCATGGTCTTCAGCCATAGTAGGTTCGCGTGGTTGTCTGCACTGACGCTCGGACTGGCGCTGCTGGCCGCGTGTGCCCCACAAACCCCATCGTCCAAGCAGGAGAACAAGCCGGAAAGCCTGCAGGCATCGTTCGTGACCCTTCACCAGACGGTCCATGTCAAGAACGACGCAAAGGCGGCGGCCGCTCAGCTGCAGGCACTCATGCCCGATGAGGCCCGGGTGAAACAGGCCCTCAGGGACAACGTCGCCCCTGATGCCCTCGGGCGGGTCCTGGACATGCACAAGAAGCTGGGCCCCGCCAGCGAAGCGGACGCCGCCAAGCTCGCCCGGCCGGAACAGAAGGAAGTACGGGTGCATGGGGCGACGACGGAAGAGATCGTTGCGTACAGGGAGGGGTCCGTCGCCTACAGGGCTTTTCCGGGCGGTGCACGGCGGGTGGCGGAGCAGGTCCTGCGGCCAGGGATGACCTTCTATGAGGTCGAGTTCTTGGAGCCGGGGAAAGATGCCGGCATCAAGTACCACCTCCTCTATTGGGATGGGACCCAGTGGTCGATGCTGGGGCCGGTGTGGAGCGTGCTCGACCCGAGATAGCAAGCCTGGCTGCCTGCGTGTCGCAACGCTGAGGAGGAGGTACGCCAGATGACCGCCCAGATGCATGAGCGCCTCGTTTTCGAAGGCGAGCAGATGTCCATGATGTCTTGTCCGCCCCTGCCCGAGGGACACCCGAGGATCCTAACCTTCGAACCCGACCTTCAGGCGCCACTGGATCGGGAAACCAGCGCCATCATGTTCTCGACGGGTTGCTGGCGGCGTTACCAGGGCTCGTGGGAGATCAAAGAGGGACGGTTCTATTTGATAGGCCTGCGTGGCCGGTTCCAGCTACAGGGAGATGAACCGCTCCTGGCGGACTGGTTTTCGGGGTTCATTTGCATCCCGCAGGGAGTGATCCTCAAGTACGTCCACATGGGCTTCGACACGCTCTACGAGCGGGAAATCCACGTCGAGATCCAGCAGGGACAGATCGTGGCGTCCAGGGTCATCGATAACCGGGGCAGGAGGCCGGACATTGGCTGGGAGCCCCCAATACCCCCGCCGCTCCCAAGGCAACCCCAATGACCTTCCTGGCGCGTAGTCCTCACTGCGGCGGTGGCGTCGAGTCGAGCACCTGACCCTTTCGCCCATCGCCAAGAACAACGTTCATAAGGAGATCGACGGCTTGCCGGCTCCGGAGATTCACGAGGGGCGCAGATGATGGACCAGGATGCACATCGACAATGTGGCGTTTGCGGCGGACTACCGGACTACCTGAAGGTCCGGACGGGAAGCGATGAATCGTTTCCTCTCTCGGTGAAGCAGCTGATCCGGCTCCACCTCGGGCAGGACGCAGACCTTTACCAGTGCCCCTCTTGTAACTCGCTGTTCCGCTGGCAGGACCTGCCGCAGTTCTATGGCAGTGGCAACAACTGGGAGGAAGAGCTGACCCGCTTGCCGGACGCGAGCGCTGCTGCGGCGTGGGGGCTGCTCGAGCTGTCCGACGATAGCGCCGCTGGGACCCGAGTGCTGCAGCGCGCTTTCGAGGAGCTTTCGCCAGAGGTCGTTTGCGAGATCGTGGGGCGCCTGCGCGCGACCAGGCCGGCTGCCTTTGGCCAGCTGGTGTCCGGGCTGGTGGATCAGTTCATCCGGACCGGTGACGCCGGCGTGGTCCGCATCCTGGAGAACTACTGTCGTGAGGACTCGCAAGGGGCGTCCGCCGTGTGCGAGTTGCTGGGCTCCGACCCACGCCCGAAGAGCAAAGCGGCGGAGGTCCCGTTGCTCGCAGCCGTGTGCGGCCACCCGGAGAATGAGGCGCTGCGGCTTGCCTACGCGACGGAGATCAAGGCGAGCGATCCGGACCGCGCGCTGCTTATCGAGCTGCAGCTAGAGCACCGCGCGGCTCGTCGCCGCGGCATAGAGCCCGACCAGAGGCGCGTGCGCGAGCTTGTCGCCGCGCACGGTGCCCGGTGGGCCGGCTGGCTGATCCCCGACGTCGCGCAGCGGTACGAGTTCTACGGCGGCTTCGTCGAGCTGCTGGAAGTCGACGCAGCTAAGCTGCTGTCTTCGTCCCCCTACTTGATCGCCCAGCACGCACCTATTCGCCACCTGCGCGTGCGCCAGGCCAAGGCCCACGTCGACGAGCTTGCGGGGCTGGACCGGTTCGGGGGGCTGGTGCTGAAGATGCTCAGCCGGCTGGTGAGCCTCGATGTGTCCAATTGTGAACTCGAGGATGCCGATATCGAGACCTTGGTGAGGTCGCCGCACCTGGGTGGCCTGCGAATGCTGGACATCTCGGGCAACCCAACCGGGATCGGAGCGTTGCGTGCCATCGCGCGGGCGGGTCTGCCGGCGCTGCAGTACGTGGACGCAGAGATGACTCGCGCCCCGCTCCTAATTCACATCACTGATACGGACGGGTCGATCCGGGAATCCACCTGGACCAGCCTCCGCGCCACGTTGGTCGCCGAGTTCGGACACAGGCCGTGGCTCGACGCCCAGCGCAAGCCGCACCTGGACTCGCTCTAATAGCTCCCCTCCCGAAGGGGCGCTGCCGGCCGGTCAGGTCAGACAAACCATGAAAAGTGCGGAGGATGGGTTCCGCGAAGGGATAGCGGCGATGGAGTTGTCGTGGTCTGCCGACTACCACTCGGAACTGGTGTCGGACCTCGGCCGTTCGGATGGGCGATCGCGAAGCTCTTGCACGAGCGTGGCGCGCAGATGGGCGACACCCCCAGCGTTAGGAGCTGGGTCTTCGGCCAGCCCTGATCCGCACCTGCCCGGACCCTGCCGACAAATGGTGCGAATGTCCGGCGCACAGGAGGCTCGGGCCGGGTTAGGCCATCCTACCTTCCCCGCATCAGCAGGGAGCGCTCTCGTCGATCCAGGCCTCCGCGACGCCCCAGGCGTGGGCAGAGTTGTGCTGCGGCCGGATGTTCTGGATCCGGCACGTCTCGAAGTGGTAGTAGACCCGGGTGATGGTGGGGACGATGGGCATGGTCTCCACCAGGTAGTCCTGGATCTGGTCCAGGAGCACTTTGCGTTTGGACGGGTCCAGCTCCCGCATCTGAGCGGCGGCGAGCTGGTCCAGTTTGGGGTCGCTGTACCCCGTGACGTTGCGGGGTGAACCGGCCTGGAAGATCTCGCCCAGCCAGAAGGAGGGGAGCCTCCCGCCGCTCCAGGGTCCATAGGCCAGATCCCAGTCCCTCCTGGCGATCACGGGGGTCACCGCGGTGCCGGGGGATATCTCCAGGGTAACCTTGATCCCCACCGGCTCCAGCTGCTTCTGAACCACCTCGACCATCTGGGCGTAGTTCAGGCCGGTCTTGAGCACGAAAGGCCCGATGCCGCCTGCGTGGCCGGCCTCGGCCAGCAGCTGCCTGGCCCGAGCCGGATCGGGCCTGAAGGTCGCTTTGACCTTCTCCGGGGGCCAGTTGTAGTCGCCACCCACCGCCGAGGGAAGGAAGCCCTGTTGCACGCCCCCTCCCGCGAGGGCCCCGATGATGTCATCTCTATCTATGGCGAGGGAGACGGCCTTGCGCACTCGCACATCGTTGAAGGGCGGATCGTTGGCCTTCATCCAGACCGCGTACATGTTTGCGGCGGGGTTGTCGTAGGAGCGGGCCTTCAACTCCTTGATCTGCTGCTTGAGCGGGTCCGCATCCACCTTGAAGAAGCCGCCATTGGAGTTGCGGTCTATCTGCCCGGCCCGAAAGGCGGCGACCTTGGCGGCCTCGTCGGCGAGGTAGGTTTGGTAGATTTCATCCAGATAGGGCAGCGGCTTTCCGTCGGCCCCGTTGACGTAATAGGTAGGATTGCGCTCCCAGATGACGTGGGTTTGCGGTCTGTACTCCTTCAGCTGGAAGGCTCCGGTGCCGACCATGGTGTTCTTGAAGTCCCCCCGCTGTTCCTTCACTTCCCGCGGCAGCATCACGTTCTGCTCCGTGGCCAGCAGATTGAGAAAATCGGCGTTGGGCTCTTTGAGCTTCAGCACCACCGTCGAAGCGTTCGGTTCCTCGTGTTCGACGGGGGTCCACAAAGTACGCAGCCCCGCCCCTGCCTTGTGGTGCTCGATGGTCCAGGCCACATCGGATGCGGTGAAAGCTCGCCCGTTGACCGGCGGCAGGTTGTGCCACTTGACGTTGTCCCGGAGCGTCAGGGTCCACGTGAGGCCATCCGCCGACACCTGCCAGGACCTGGCGAGGTCGGGAACGATGGCCATGTCGTTGTAGTAACAGGTCCGCGGCTTCACCAGGTACTCGTAAGCGCTGCCGTGATACCACCAGCGGCCATCCGGGGCTGAGACGTCGAGGTGGACGGTCTGATTGTCCCAGCGCCAGGCGCCGCCCCGTTTCGGCTGCCCCTGGGCCCGCCAGTACTCCTTGCCCTCCTCGCAGTTGTATTCCCCGGCGCGCTCTCTCGCCTGGCGCGCCAGTTCGTCTCCCGTAAGGGAGTCGGCGGCGGGCCGGGCGCCGGCGCAGGCGGTGGCAAGGAGGATAAGAACCAGGTTGGGGACCAGAAGTTTTCTTGCCAACGAATGCTCCTTTGCGGAGGTTGCTGCCCTCACCCTAACCCTCTCCCTGAGGGAGAGGGAATTAGCATCCGGTCTGGTCCACCCAGGCCTGCTGGAAGCCCCAATAGATGTAAGAGTTGTGGTTGGGGAACATGTTCCTCACCTGGCACGAGAGGAAGCCATAGTAGAGGCGGCTCACCGTGGGAACGAAGGGCATCTGCTGGTACAGGTAGTCCTGGATCTGGTCGATGACCTCCTTGCGCCTGGACGGATCCATCTCCTTCTTCTGAGCATCCACCATCGCGTCCAGCTTCGGATCGCTATACCGCGTCACGTTACGCCCCGCACCGGTCCGCACCAGGTCGCCGACCCAGTAGTCGGGGAAACGGCCGCCACCCGGCGGGCCCCAGGTGAGGTCGTGCTGGAAAGCCCGGATGACCGGACCGGAGGCGCTGCTGGAACCGACGTCGATCTTGGTCTTGATCCCTACTTGCTGCAGCTGTTTTGCCACCACTTCGATCTGCTGGGCATAGGTGGTGCCGGTGGCGAAGGTGAAGTCCGCGGTCTGATTGAACCCGGCCTCTCGCAGCAGCCGTGTGGCCTGGTCGGGATCGGACTTGAACTTCTCCTTCAGCTTCTCCAGGGGCCAGGCCAGATCCCCCAGGACCTGGGGCACGAACCCCTGGTGGACGGCGCCGCCGCCATCGCTGGCGATGAGGTCGTCCCGATCGATGGCCAGGGACATCGCTCGGCGCACCCGCACGTCGTTCCAGGGCGATATCTGAGGGTTCATCCAGAGACCGTGGACGGTGGCGGCGGGGTCGGCGTAGTAGCGGTGCATGGGGTTCGCCTGCTGCAAGGCGTCGGCCTCGAATTTGCGGATCCTGGAGCCGTGGCTGTGGTGTACCAGGTTGGCCCGGATAGCAGCCACCTCGGCCGCGCCATCCGCGAAGACGATGCCATGCATCTCGTCCACATAGGGCAGGGACTTCCCGTCGGCGCCCGTCTGGTAGTAGCTGGGGTTGCGCTCCGCCAAGAGGGTCTGGTTAGGCTTGAAGTCCTTCAGTTGAAACGCGCCGGTGCCCACGGCCACCGCCTTGAAGTCGCCGAACTGCTCCTTGACTTCTCGGGGGAGCATGACATGGCGCTCGTCCCCAATCTTGAAGAGAAAGTCAGGGTCTGGTTCCGAGAAACGAAGCACGACCCTGTGCGCGTCGGGGGTTTCGTGAGTGGTGCCCGTCCAATAAGACCTCAGATCGCTCTCCTTCCGGAGGTACTCGATGGTCCAGGCGACGTCTGCCGAGGTGAAGGGTCGGCCGTTCAGGGGCGCCTTGTTCTGGTACTTCGCGTCGTCGCGCAGCGTCAGGGTCCAAGTGAGCCCGCCGGGAGCGATCTCCCAGGTCTTCACCAAGGCGGGGACCATGGTGGTATCGGCAAAGTGGCACGCCCGGGGCTTCACCAGGTACTCGTAGATACCGAAGGCGTAGTAGGCCCTGCCGCCCGGCGCGGTGGGGTCCATGTGGGGCTGTTCCGTCAGGGCCTGCTTGACAACTCCGCCCCGTTTGGGCGGTCCATCAGCACGCCAGTGCTCTTTGCCCGCTTCGCATTGCAGCACCTGCCCCTTTTCGGCCTGGGCCTTGAGCTGCGCCTCGGCGTCGGCCTCGGGACGTGCTGGGGCAGCACAGGCGGCCAGCACTAGCACGGCACCTAAGAGGGGGAACAGGGTAGGGATACGGATCCGCACGAAAGCCTCCTTGCCATACACGACACACCCGGCTCGAAGCCACCCACCAGCAGGGTGCAACGGGCCGGGCAACAACGAGCCGGTTAGGAAAACTTCACCATACCTCGTCCCGCGGCGTCAACCGGGCGGGTCGATCGGGGCCTGGGTCCTCAGCAGCCCGCCTCATCGATCCAGGCGTGCTGAAAGCCCCAATAGTTGGTGGAGTTGTGGTTGGGGTACATGTTCTTGACGTGACAGGCCAGCACCCCGTAGTAGAGGCGGCTGACCGTGGGCACATAGGGCATCTGCTCGTACAGGTAGTCCTGAATCTGGTCGATGATGGCCTTGCGCTTGGCCGGGTCCATCTCCTGCTTCTGGGCGTCCACCAGCGCGTCCAGCTTCGGATCACTGTACTGGCTGACGTTACGCCCGGCGCCGGTACGGACCAGGTCGCCCACCCAGTAGTCCGGGAAGCGGCCGCCGCCGGGGGGACCCCAGGCCAGGTCCCGGGAGGCGAAATCCCGGATGAGGGGCCCGGACGCGGTACCCGGGCCCACCTGGATGCGGGTCTTCACTCCCACGTTCTCCAGTTGTTTGGCCACGACCTCGATCTGCTGGCCGTAGGTGGAGCCCGTGACGAAGGAGAACTCCCCGGTCTGGGCGAAGCCGGCCTCCCGCAGCAATCGTTTCGCCTGCTCGGGGTCGGCCTTGAACTTCTCCTTGACCTTCTCCAAGGGCCAAGCGACGTCTCCCAGCACCTGGGGCACAAAACCCTGGTGCACCGCGCCGCCGCCGTCGGCTGCGATGAGGTCATCGCGATCGATGGCCAGAGACATGGCCCGTCGCACCCGCACGTCGTTCCAGGGCGCTATCTTGGGATTCAGCCAGAGGCCGTGGACGGTAGCCGCCGGGTCAGCGTAGTAACGGTACTTCAGGTTCGCCTGCTTGAGCGCGTCCTGGTCCATCTTCCTGACCTGCGCGCCGTGCTCATGTTCGATGAGGCTCGCCCGCAGGGCCGCCACGGTCGCGGTCGGGTCGGCGAACATGATGACGTGGAATTCGTCCAGGTAAGGGAGCGGCTTGCCGTCGGCGCCCATCAGGTAGTAGTCCGGGTTCCGCTCCGAGAAGGTGTACTGGTTGGCCCTGAACTCCTTCAGCATGAAGGGTCCGGTGCCAATGGCCATGGTCTTGAAGTCGCCGAACTGCTCCTTGACCTCCTTGGGGAGCATCACGTGGCGTTCGTCGCCGATCTTGAAGAGAAAGTCCGGGTCGGGCTCCTTGAAGCGGAGCACCACCGTGTGGGTATCGGGCTCTTCGTGAGTGATGCCGGCCCAGTAGGACCTGAGGTCGCTCTCCTTGCTCAGGTAGTCGATGGTCCAGGCCACGTCGGCGGAGGTGAAGGGCCGGCCGTTGAGGGGTGGCTTATTCTGGTACTTGACGTTGTCCCGGATCTTCAGCGTCCAGCGGAGGCCGTCGGGCGAGATTTCCCAGGACGTGGCGAGGTCGGGGATCATCTGCGTGTCGCCGAAGTGGCAGGCGCGGGGCTTCACCAGGTACTCGTAGATGAGGTTGTGGTAGTAAGCGCGGCCGCCGGGGGCAGTGGGGTCGAGCACGGGGTTGTCGTTCCGCTGCTTCACTACGCCACCGCGCTTGGGCGGCCCCTGGGCCCGCCAGTGCTCCTTGCCGGGGTCGCACTGGAGGGTCTCTTTGCGCTCCGTCTGGGCCTTGAGCTGAGCTTCCCCTTCCCCTTCCGCGGCCCGCCGGGCGGGGCCGCACGCGAGGAGGAGGAGGGAAGCAGTGAGGAGGGACAACACGACGACACGAGAGCGCATGGGCTGCCTCCTTATGTTAGGGGCGATTAGAGGACTACACCACAGGAGGAGGTTCGCCGTCAACGGCCGCGCCGGACGAGTTCAGAGTTCAGGCGGCCTATACTGGCAAGGGGAAGGAGCGCGACGTGCAGCGAGAGCAGGACTGGCTTGGACAGGCTCGGGCGGAGCTGACCGCCGCGCGTGTCCTGCTGGACAACGGGCAGTGGGCCTGGTGCTGCTTCACGAGCCAACAGGCAGCGGAAAAGGCTCTCAAGGCCCTCAGCGAGCGCCACAGGCTCCCGCACCTCGGCCATAACCTGAATGACTTGCTTGCGGACGTTGAAGCCCGCGTGACGATACCGGACAAGCTGCGTCAGGCGTGTCGCGCACTCAACCGGCTCTACATCCCGACTCGCTACCCTGATGCTTTCGAGCGGGGTGTGCCCGCCGAACAATACGGCGAACAGGACGCGCATGAGGCGGTCCAGGACGCCGAGGAGGTGGTCGCTTTTGCTGAAGGACTTATCGGACCGGCCTAAGATCGAAATCCTCGAGCAGGCGGTGGAGCGGATGGTGGAGGCGCGCGGCCACGAGATCGAGTTCATCGTCCTCTTCGGTTCCATGGCGAAGGGCAACTGGTCCCTCGGGAGCGACTACGACGTGCTGGTAGGCCTCACCGTCGCCGACGAACTGCGCTTCATCGACCGCATCGGCGAGTTTGACAGCATCACAGGCGGGTTCATCGAGACCTTTCCCTACGACCGCCCGGCCTGGGAGCGCATGTTCGCAGGCTTCAACCTCCTGTTCCTGGAGGCCCTAGCCGATGGCGTCGTGCTGGTCGACCGCGGGGCCTGGGCCCGCATGCACGATCAGTTCCTCAGCTGGCGGGCAGACGGCACCCTCACCCGCCTGCCAAGGGGTTGGAGCATCGCCGGCCCAGGCCAACTGGCGGCCAACCTCCCCCTGGTGAGTGCGGCTTTCCGGCCGCACTCCTAGCCCTCCGGAGCTGCCGGCTGCTCGCCGGTTTTCCATCGGAACAAAGACCTGATGTGTCCGAGCCCGACCTCGCCTATGAGCGAATAGTACACCTCTGTTCCATCTGCGATGGTTTCATCGAACAGCTCCACGACATCCAAAAGTTCCTTGAATTGCCACACTACCGTCCCACCGTATTCATTCTTGTAGTGTTGCCTGGAGGCCTCTCCAAGCCTGCCGGCCCTTAGCCTCGCTTGATGTTCGTCGTCAGCTTTGACGAGTATGACGCGATCCTCGTAAAGCCGATCACCGGGAGGTTCCTCGGGATGAACCGCTTCCAGGATCATGCGTGCGGCAAACCACTTGGGTCGATTCACTTGTCGAATCTCCCATCAAAGAGGAGCTTCAGAGCGGTTCTGGCATCACGATCGCCTCGTCGTGCTTCCGTTTCGATCTCCTCCAGAATACCTGGTAGAACTGACTGGGAAACTCTCGCCTGATGGAACCTGACTTAAAAACGGAAATGGCTTCCTCCGCCGTGAGCCCCGTTCGCCGCATACGCTCTCGAGTGAGGCGACCTTCGGGAGACGGCTCGCTCATTCTTCGGTTCTGCCTCCTTGAGGGATTCCTGGGTTCCTACGGCCCGCAGGGGCGGGTGCGGGGGACAAGTCCATAGGAGTGTGCAGGTTTTCCCACCCAGAGACCGAGAAGCCGTGAACCATGTGGGGCAGGCGCCCTCGCCTGCCGGGTGCCCGGGGGCGGGCTAGCGCCCGCCGCACAGCCGGGGGGCGTCTGTGCCCACATTCGGAGGGCCGCTGCCGGCCAAAGGTGCCCACTCCTATGGGACAAGCCCCCCGCGCTACCGGACCGCTGGCGCGTAGAGCAGGTCCTTGTGGCCTTTGTCTTTCGGGTCATGGACAGTGGTCACGCAGCGGCACTTGTGCAAGATCTCTTCCTTCTTCTTGCCGTCGTCCAGGGTCACGCGCAGCTCGACGTCGGCAATGTCCACGGTGGTCA
>CAZPYZ010000012.1:0-19818 GCA_964590215.1 uncultured Dehalococcoidia bacterium
TTTCAACGGCTGCTCGGCACGGAACTCCCCGAGAGGGTCCATGCTCGCTCCTTCGTTGAGGACGAGCCGGACGTCGATTCCGTGAGCGAACACGGGACGGCCGCGGCTGAAATTGTGTTCGACATGGCCCCAGAGGCGGAGCTATTCCTGGTAACGGTTTCGAATGAGGTGGAACTCGGCAACGCTGTCGAGTGGCTAAAGGAACAGGGCATCCATGTGGTCTCGTTCTCCCTTGGGGCCCTGGCCGCGCCAGTCGACGGTACCGGCATGCTGGACCAGATTGTGGACGATGCGCGGGAGAGCGGGATCCTTTGGGTGAGCGCGGCCGGGAACTACGGCAGCAGCCACTGGCAGGGACGGTTTACCGACCTGAACGGCGACGGGTGGCATGAATTCGCTGCGGGCCAGCATCTTTTCCCCTTCCTTATGGGGTCTGACCAAATCGGCCTGTTCGTGCTGCTATGGGATGCTTGGCCGGGGACGTTCCTGGATTATGGGTTTTACCTGTTTTGGGAGGGCCCCGATGGCAACCTGCAACTTTTGGGGTTTTCCGACAGCGCGCAGCAGGGCGTCCAGCCGCCGATAGAAGCCATCGTTTCGTTCTTCCCGCCCCGAGGCCGCTATTTTCTGGCCATCAAGCAGCAGCAGGCGACTCGGCCCGCCCGGTTCCACATCTTTAGCCTGTTGCAAGAGTTCCCCGGGGCGGTAGCAGAAGGCAGCGTGATCAGCCCGGCCAGCGCCCGGGGGGCCCTCGCCGTAGGCGCCACCAGCGGTTTCGATCAGTTGCAGAAGTACAGCTCCCAAGGACCTACCGCCGACGGCCGTATCAAGCCTGACATGGTGGCGCCCGATGGGGTGAGCACTTCAACCTACGGGCCCTCAGCCTTTCCGGGCACGTCGGCCTCGACGCCTCACGTGGCGGGCGCCGCGGCCCTCGCCCTTTCTGCCTATCCCTCCTGGAAACCGGACGAGGTACAGGCGTTCCTGGAGGCAGGCGCGCTGCACCAGCTCACGCTGCAGAAGAACAACGTCTTCGGCGCGGGGAGGCTGCGTCTGGGGCCGGTGCCTGCGGTGGCGCCGGCCCAACCTACCGTCACCCCGACGCCTACCACCGCTCCTGTGACCACGCCCACGGGGACCGTGACGCCGCCCCCAGCCACGGCCACTGCCACCCGCACCCCGCTATCGGGGCCTACCGGGACGCCGACCCCGCCCGGCCCGACTCCCACCGGGGTTGTCTGGCCCGATCAGTTCCGGTTCCTGCCGTCGGTGGGGGGCAAGGGCGAACGACGCCCGTGAGGGAATGGGTGACTCGACACGGCCGGTCACAGCCTTCAAGGGGGTGGTGGCCCCGCGGTTGAGGTTCAAAAGCTTACGCCGGCGCCGGCGTTGCCCTCCACCGCGGTGGTTGACTCGGGGGCGCGGAGAGGGAAGGGGCGGGCCATACGGTTACGGCCGGTCGTCTCGATGTTTCGCCGCAGGGCCGGCGCCCGGCTCAGAACAGAGTAAAAGCCGTCCCGGTGCAGCACCAGAACCGTGGAGCGGGAAACGGTTCTGACCGTCGCCGTACGGGGCGTGTCGAAGAGCAGGGCAACCTCTCCGAAATGGTCTCCCCCTGAGAGAGACGCTACGTGCCGCTCGAGATTCTGCTCATCCTTGACCGCGATGACCACGTCGCCCCGCAAGAGGATGTAGAACCGGTCCTCCTGAGCGCCCTGCTGCACCACCACCGCGCCTTCGGGGTACTCCTCAATAGATGATGCGGCCATCAACGCTGCGATTTCCTCCGCTGGGACCTCCCGGAAGATAGGGTGCCCGCTCAGGATGGCCACTCGTTGGGCGAGTGGCAGTTCGTCTTCCTCCAAGGAGTGGAGCGCCCGCGCTTCGTTGGGATTCCAGAGCAACAACCCCCGGTACGCCGAATCGTTCACCACTCGGGTAATAATTCCCGTCCAGCGCTTGGAGATGGTCGCAGCCTCCGCTTCCCGATGGGTCGCCCGCTCACCGAGGATACTGATGAGCTCCACCGGTTGGGAGAACCCCTTGATGGCGGTGGGTCCCCGGCTGATCCCGTCGACAAGATCTTGAACTCGCCAGAAAGTCTTGCGGGTAGTCAGTATCTGTCCCGGTAGGGCAAGATCGCCCAGCCGGGAGGCGACGTTTACGATGCTGCCGAGGGCGGTGTACTCCTTTCGAGTGGGAGAACCGGTGATTCCCACGGTTGCGTGCCCCGTAGCGATCCCGATACCGAGGCCCACGGGTTCCCGGCCCTGGCTCTCCCAGCCACTATTCAGCTCTCGCATGCGCCGCTGCATTGAAAGTGCTGCGCGGAAGGCTCGCTGCACGTCATCGGGGTGCTCGATGGGGTCGCCGAAGAAGGCCATGATCTCATCGCCGATGTACTTGTCGAGGCAACCCTCCTCGCGCAATAACTCTTCCGTCATTGCAGTGAAGAACTCATTGAGCAGTCCTGCGATGTCTTCTGGGTCCAGCCGCTCGGAGATCGTTGTAAAGCCGCGCAGGTCGGCGAAGAGGACGGTGATCTCCTTGCGGACGGAAGCAATCTCGGGGTTTCCGTCCTTTTGTTGATCCGCCAGCGCCCGCACTATCTGGGGAGGACAATACTGGCTGAGCCTTCGATAGACGGTGGTTAACAGCCGAGTGGCGCGTGCGCGGTTGTCCACGGAGTGCCCTAGCATCACCGCGCTGACGATGGACAGGACCATACCCAGGAGGGCTCGGGCGAACGTCGTAGTCGGGTCCGCGGCTCTAAGGTCAGCCAATTGCATCGCCAATCGCGCCGACTCCTGGGGCGACCTGGAGGCTTCAATGAGAGAATTCATGAAGGCGGTTGCCTCGTTGAAGACTTCTCCTGAGGCGTAGAACACCGCGATGAGAACGAGGATGGAGATGCCTGAGACAACCAAAGCGCCCCTCCGGCCAAACCGGAGCGCCGCAACGATCAGGGGAACCGTCAGTAGGTACCAGTACTGAAGGGCGACGGCCGGAGCGCCCCACATGCCGAGCCCCACCGCCGCGAGGAGCAGGCCGATCACGGCTGCCCACAGCAATTTGCTCAGATACGTGATCGGTCTATCCTCTGGAACCATGGTCCGTACCGCGTTACGTTATCATGCGTCGCGCCCGGAAGACACGGTGTCTCGTCCGCCCCCCCTGGTCACTGCGAGCGGTGCCACTCCTGGCGGAGGGAAATACCACGCCGGCGCCCTGGCGCGCGCTGGGTATACTCCATCCCGAAGGGCACCCCGGCCAGCTCGCAGGCGACGGTGGCCGCCTCACCCTCCTGCCAGAAGTCCAGACGCTGGTCCTTGAAGCGGACCTGGAAAACGGCGTCGCCCTGGCGCCTCGACTCCCAGCCTTCGCTCGCCCAGCGGTCGGGCCGAGTGTTGACAGGGACCTCGAAGACCTCTGCGGTCCCGTTGGGACCCTCCACCTTCAAGTAGAGCTGTTCAGTTAACATAAGATGCCTCTTACGGGCGCCGGTGATAATCACCGATGGCAAAGGCTGTAGCCGAGATGAGGAACCCCACGGCGTAGAGTAGCAGGGCCGAGGTGTAGGTTCCCGTCGTGTCATAGAGCGCCCCACCGGCGTAAGGGCCCAGGACGGTTCCCACGGTCTCGGCGACGCCCAGTGCGCCGAGAATGGCGCCGAAGCTGCTGGTGCCGAAGACGCGGGCCAGGAGCATCGACTCCATGATGGGCCCGATGGCGGTGCCGATGGACCAGAGCAGCACGAAGAGGACCAGGGCAGGAAGCCCTTGGTCGAGGGCGAGAAGGGTGAGCCCCGCGGCAGGGGCTAGCCCCGCCAGGGAAGCGAAGAGGGAGAGCCGGGTGATCCGGTCTGCGAGGGGGCCCGCCAGGAGCCTTGCGACCGTCGCGGTGAGGGCGCTGGCGCTGACCACGCCCGCGGCCTCGGTCTGGCTCATACCGCGGGAAAGGAAGACAGGAACCGCGTGGAAGGAGAAGGACATAAACCCACCGAAGAATAGGCCGAGGGCGACGGCAAGCAGCCAGAACGGGGGCATCCGCAGCGCGGTCCTCAGGGAGATGCTCGCGCGCGGTCCGGAAACCGGGTCCCGTGCCGGCCCACCGGTTGGAGCTCGCAGTAGGAGGATGATGGGAACGGTGACGGCCAACAGCACCCCGGCGGAAGCCATGTAGGAGATCCGCCAGCCCACCGAGGTGACGAGCAACGTGGAAAGAGGGACGAACACCAGTCCGGAGGCGCTGGCGCCGAGGCCCATGATGCCCAAAGGCGCACCCATGCGGTCGGGGAACCAGCGGGTCATCAAGCGCAAAAAGGGGATGTAGTTGACCCAGACCCGGGCCAGGGCCACGGCCACGTAGAGCAGGTAAAAGTGCCCCAACGTTTGCACCCCCGAGAGCAGAAACAGGGCGGTCCCCAGCCCCAGAGCGCCAAAGAGGAGGGGCGGGCGGACCGCGGAACGGTCCACGACAGTGCCGGACAGCGGCCCGAACAGACCGCTCACCAGTTGGCTGATGCTGACGGCGGCGGAGACCTGTGCTCGGGTCCACCCGAACTCGTCCTCCAATGGCTTGACGTACACGCCCAGAGACCAAAAGGAGAGCCCTCCGCTGGTCATCATGCACAGGGCAGAACCGATGACGATCCACCAGGCGGTTGGCAGGAGCCATGGGCGGGCCTTCTCTCCGGGAAGGACTGTCTGCGCCACAGGAGGATTATACGTTGCCAGGAAGGGCGCCTGGCTCTAAGGTGGACGGTGAGGGAACTGAACGTGACGGCTGATACTTGGCCGCCCCTCGGTTCACGCATTACCCATTACGAATCGCGTATCTGTACAAGGCGGTAGGTATAGTCCGATGCGTATCGGTCCCTATCCAGTCACGCGCGGCGAGATCAGCGGCGCGTTCGCCGATCTCGGCGTGCTGGTTCCCCTGGAGGCAGCGCTCATTGCCATCAACGGCCTGAACCCGACGACCACCTTGCTAGGCATTGGGGTCATCTACATCGCTGCCGGGTGGTATTTCCGGATCCCTATGCCGGTCCAGCCGCTCAAGGCCTTCTCGGCCATAGCCATCGCCACTCAGGTCGATTCGCCGGTCATCGCCGCCGGCGCCCTTACCCTGGGCGTCATCATGGCGATCCTGGCGCTGACGCGTGCGGTCGACCTGCTCTCCAAGGTGCCACCGCCGGTCATCCGGGGCATTCAATTCGGCTTGGGGCTACTCCTCATCCGTAACGGAATCGACCTCATAGCGGGCCAGCGCTTCCTCCTCGACGGCGGCCCCGTGGCAGCGGAGGCTGGGGGACAGGCGATCCCACCGGGGGTGCTTGTGGGTGGGGTTGCCGTGCTGCTGCTTGCAACCCTGGTCCGCTGGCCGCTGCTGCCGGCTTCCATCGTTGTGCTCGGGCTCGGGCTGGCTGTCGGACTGTACGTGGCGCCCGAGCATCTCGTCGAGGTGCTGCGGCTGGGACCCGCCGCGCCGACCATCGCCTTGCCCGAGCCGAGGGACTTCTCTGCCGCATTCCTGCTGCTGGTCGTGCCTCAGCTGCCCCTCAGCCTCGCGAACTCCGTCGTGTCGACGGTCGACGTCGCACGGGCCTACTTCGGAGACCAGGCCTCCCGGGTGACGCCCCGCAACGTGGCTCTGGCCTACGCGTTGGGCAATATCTGGGCCGGGCTCAGCGGTGGGCTGCCGAATTGCCATGGAGCGGGTGGCTTGACCGCTCATTACCGGTTAGGGGCGCGTACCCCCGCCGCGAGCGTCATCGTCGGAACCACGCTGGTGGCGGTGGCCCTCCTTTGGGGTCAATCCGCCTCCGCCGCGCGTGCCCTGGTGCCCCTCGCCGTATTCGGCGCGCTGCTCCTTTACGTCGGCTGGGAGCATCTGCTATTGGGGCTGAAGGTTACTGAGAAGAAGGACCTCATCCACGTGCTGATTGCCGGCGCGGCGAGCCACGTTACTGGTGGGAACCTGGCGGTGGGGGCGGGCGTGGCGCTACTCAGCTATGCCCTCGCCCGCTCCTGGGTGGGGCGCCCCCAGCAAGCTCACCGGCCGGTTCCGGAGCGTTAGGAGGAGGACACGTGCAGATCAAGCGCCTGACTCGGGACCATCGTATCTACGTCCTCGACCCCAAGAACCCTCCCGCTGTTTCCATCGATTCTGGTGAAGAGCTAATGGTGGAGACCTGGGATGCCTTTGAAGGCGCCCGTGACCCGAAATCGTTGGAGGAGAGTCCGCTTCGAGGCCCCGCGACAGGCCCCATCTTCGTCAACGGCGCAGAGCCGGGCGATGCGCTGCAGGTGGACTTCATCAGCATTGCTCCCAAGGCGGGGGCAGTCCACATGGTGCGACCCGGCCGAGGTTTCTTGGAAGCGGAGTTTACCGAGGCTTACTCCACCGTCATGTCTGTCAAGGACGGCCAGGTGGTATTGCCTAGCGGCCTGGGGCTACCGCTGGCGCCGTCGATGGGCCTGGTGGCTACGACCCCCACGTATGCGCAGAATACCGCCAGCGACAGCGGGCCCTATGGCGGAGATATCGACCTGAAGGAGCTGGTGGCAGGGAGCACTTTGTACCTGCCGGTATTCGTGCCAGGAGGGCTGCTGGCGATGGGCGATTGCCATGCCGTGGTAGGAGATGGCGCGGTCGGCGGCACCGGCGCCGAATGCTCCGCCGAAGCTCACATCCGGGTCACGGTGGAAAAAGGCATGGGAATCCAGTGCCCTCGAGCGCTCACTCCGGACTATTTCGTAGTGCTCGGGTATGGCGAAGAGCTGGGGCCCGCGATGAGGCAGGCGGTCAGGGAGATGGTGGAATTCCTGGTGCGGGAGAAAGGGATGGCTCCCTACGACGCGTATACGCTCTTGAGCCTGGCCGGCGATGTGCGAGTTTCCCGCACCTTCCGGCCCATCAGCCCGGTGAAGATGATGCTCTCTCGGAAGGCCTTGGAGCAGTTGGGCTGAGGGATCCCGTTAAGCCGGGAAGAGGGCGAGCTGGCCCTGGCCCGCGGGCTCCAGGCGGCTGCAATGCACCCCGACCAGGCGAAAGCGGTCGGAAGGGCGCGCTACTCCGTCCAGGAGCCGCTGGGCGGCCGCCCGGATCTGGGACGCATCGGAGGTGCCGTGCGGCCACGACGCCTGACGGGTGATGGTGCGAAAGTCGAAGTAGCGCAGCTTGAGGCCGACGGTACCGGCCTGGAGCCCGTGCTCCTCGAGGTGAAGCGCCACCCGCTCCACCAACCGGGCCAGCTCCTCCCGAAGCTCGGTGCCGTCGGGCAGGTCCTGGGCGAAGGTCGTCTCCGCTCCCACGGATTTCCGCTTCCGCTCCGGCTGGACCTCCTGATGGTCTTCCCCGCGGGCGAGCAGCTGGATCTCTGTTGACCAAGCGCCCAGAAGGCGTTCCAGGAGCTTCGGGTCGGCCGACGCGAGCCCCCCGATGGTGGTGATGCCGGCCTTCGTCAACCGCTCCTCGGCCTTGGGTCCGATGCCCCAGAGGGCTCGGGCCGGCAGCGGCGCGAGGTACACCGCCTCCGTCCCCGCCGGGACGACCACGAGGCCGTCGGGCTTACCCGCGTCGGAGGCGATCTTGGCAACGGCTTTGCCCGTCCCGACACCGATAGAGACGATGAGGCCGGTCGTTCTCCGGACCTCGGTCTTCAGCCAGCGGGCGATGGCTTCACCTTTTTCATATCCCCTCTCCCCCTCATAGGGGGAGAGGGTTAGGGTGAGGGGGTCCGGGGTCGGGGCGGGCGGCCATACGACCTCGGTAACGTCCAGGAAGGCTTCGTCCAGGGAGAGGGGCTCCACCAGGGGCGTCAGGGATCGGAAGATGGCCATGATCTGATCGGACATCTCTCCGTACCGGCGAAAGCGGGGCGATACCCGGATAGCATGGGGGCAGAGGCGAAGGGCGGTGCGCATGGGCATCGCGGAGTGGACGCCGTAGCGGCGGACCTCGTAGGACGCCGCAGCGACGACGCCGCGGGACTCCGGCGGGCCGCCAACCACCAGGGGCTTCCCCCGCAGCTCCGGGCGGTCCAGCTGTTCGACGGCCGCGTAGAAGGCGTCCAGGTCCGCGTGGATGATGGTGCGAGTGCCCACGCGCCGATTATAGGACCGGTGCCCTCACCCTAACCCTCTCCCTCAGGGAGAGGGAAAATGCTGGGCCCTGTCCCTGAGGGAAAGGGAGATTACTGGGGGCTGCTGCCTACTGGATCGACCTCCAGCGGGCCAGCCACTCGGCGTCGTTGGGCGGGCGCCCGTTGCGGGCCTGAAACTCCAGGGACCAGATGCGGTCGGCGCGGTCGTTGGCATCGGGTGGCCTGCCGTGGACGCGCTGAAATTCCTGCCGCCATGCCGTGTCGTAGGCCCCAAACTCGTGTCCGGCGGAGATGTGGGTGATTCCGACGTTGGGGTCACGGGGCGCGAAGGGGCCGGCAGGCCCGTCCGCGGCGTAGGGCGTGCCGGGGACAGCCAGGAAGAACCCCTCGGGCAGGCCGGTGTTGATGCCCCCGGTGTTGCAGTTTACGGTGAGCCTCGCGGGGATAACCGCGGGCGAGGGTATCTCCCGGGCCAGCTCTACATCCAGCTCCACGGTGGATGCGGCGATCACGCCCGGCGCGCCGACAAGCCGCCAACTGACCACCCTTCGGGCCACCCAACTGCCGCCGCCGAGCGCACCGGCGAACAAGCCGTTGCCCCATACTCGCGAGGCGGTGAACACGCCCCCGCCGGATGCGGTCACGCGTTCACCGTTTCGCGCATCGCTCTGACAGGTGAAGTAGAAGCTCCAGTCGCCCGTCGCCGCCTCGGCTGGAGGCGCCCGGAAGCCGTCCACGGCTGGCACGGCGGCCAGCCCGAGCGAGCCTGCTCCGATGGCTTTGAGGAAATGACGCCTGTCCATGGTGGGGTTCCTCGCTTTCGTTAGGTAACGGGGAGGCCAGACACCGGTGGCCCCGCGCCCACGCGGCACTATAAACGCCATGTTTCCACGGCGTCAACGCGGGTCCCAGTGACAATGTGGGGAGGAACAAGTTTCTGTACCGGCATGTCCTGCTGAGCAGCCCACTCTGGCCTTCGAGGGCCTGAGGCAACGCCCCGGCCAGGCGGGGGACAAGCCTCGGTGATGCCTGCTGTTGGTCCGATCAACTGGGAACAGTTACCCCCCGCCGGCCTGGGCCACACGTTGCCGCCTGGGTGCTCACCCGGAGTATCCTTTAGCTGGACGCTAATCCCCGCGGGGCTTGTCCTGAGGGGACTCGAAGGGAGGCCAGCCTGATGCGCTATAGACGAGTCAGCTACCGCTACTCGTTGCTTGTTACCCCCGGGGGACTGCAGCCCCTGGGCGGGACTTGGCTCGCGGAGCGCTGGTCTGTCCAGTTGGCGCAGCCGCTGTGGCGGCCCGCCGCAGACGTGTACGAAACAGAGACGACTATCGAGCTGGTCGTCGAGCTGCCGGGAGTCGAGGCTGAGGAGGTCGAGGTCCTTCTGTTTGAGGATGCCGTTGTTGTGGAAGGGGACCGCAGAGTAGTTCCAGCGACAGCCCCGGGCTTCTACCATGCCGCGGAGATCCGCCAGGGCCACTTCCGACTGGATGTACCGCTGGAAGGCCAGGTGGAATCGGAAAAGGTCGACGCCGTGCACGAAAACGGCCTCTTGAGGATCAGCCTACGGAAACGGACGAAGGGGTAGGCCCATGGTAACCGAGACCCAGCCGCCCGCGTCGGCCGCTCTCACGATGCCCGAAGTCCTGCCGGTCCTTCCCCTGCGGGGAGGGATTGTTGTCTTTCCCATGGCGGTGGTACCCGTTGGGGTGGCCCAGCCTCGATCCGTTCGCCTTATCGATGATGTGATGCGAGGAGACCGCATGCTGGTCCTGATTGCTCAAAAGGGCGAGGCGGAACAGGCGGGTCCGAACGACGTCTATCGGGTGGGGACGGTCGGCATCATCCATCAGTTGTTCCGCGGGCCGAATGGCATCCTGCGGCTCGTGGTCCAGGGGCTGGAGCGGGTGCGGCTCCTGGAGTTCACAGCTGAAGAGCCCTATCTCAGCGCCCGTATCGAACAGCTGCCCGACGCGCCGGCGGAAGGAGTGGAGGTGGAGGCGCTAAGGCGGGCGGTGGTGGAGATGTTCCGCCATGTGGTGGACCTAGTGCCGGAGCTGCCGGCGGAACTGGCGGCCGCGGCTGAGGGGTTTACCGATCCGCGCCAGGTTGTGTATCTCACCGCCACTGCGACTCCCCTTAGCCCCGAGGACAGGCAGCAGCTGCTGGAGATGGACCCGGTGGACGCCAAGCTGAGGCGGCTGGCTGAGCTGCTGCAGCACGAGCTAGCGGTACGGGAGCTTGGCCAGCAAATCACGGAGCAGACCCAGGAGCGGATGAGCAAGCAGCAGCGGGAGTACTTCCTCCGGGAGCAGCTTCGCTCAATTCAACAAGAGTTGGGAGAGGCGGAGGAGGGAGACCTGGGCCAGTTGCGGAAGCAGTTGGAAGACGCAGGGCTTCCCGAGGAGGCGATGCGAGAGGCCGAACGGGAGCTGAACCGCCTAGGCGCGGTGCCCCCTGCGTCCCCGGAGCACGGCATCATTCGGACCTACCTCGACTGGATGGTGACGCTCCCCTGGAACAAGCTGACGGGTGGCGCCATCGACATCAAAGAGGCGCGAAGGGTCCTGGACGAGGACCATTACGACCTGGAGAAGGTCAAAGACCGCATTCTGGAGTATCTCGCGGTAAAGAAGCTGCGCCAGGAGCGGTTAGCCGAGGAGCAGGCTGCGGCGGGTGAAGGGGGGACGGACACCCCCCTGGCCAACGCCCAAGCCGAGGCATCCGCTCGGGAGCCCATTCTATGTTTCGTGGGAGCGCCGGGGGTGGGCAAGACCAGCCTGGGCCAGTCCATCGCTCGCGCCCTGGGCCGGAAGTTCATTCGTATGTCCCTGGGTGGTGTCCACGACGAGGCAGAGATCCGAGGACACCGCCGGACCTACATCGGGGCGCTGCCCGGCCGGATCATCCAGGGCATCAAGCGGGCGGAGGCCCGGGACCCCGTGTTCATGCTGGACGAGATCGATAAAGTCGGCGCCGACTGGCGTGGCGACCCTTCCTCGGCGCTGTTGGAGGTGCTGGATCCGGCCCAGAACCATACCTTCATGGACAACTATCTTGGCGTGGCGTTCGATCTGTCCCAGGTGCTGTTCATCACCACCGCCAACACGCTGGACACGATCCCCGGGGCGCTGCAGGACCGGATGGAGGTGCTGCAGCTCTCGGGTTACACCGAGGAGGAGAAGGTGGCTATCGCGCAGGCCTACCTGATCCCGAAGCAGTTTCTTGCCCATGGCCTGCGGGTGGAGGAGCTGGCCATCGAGCCCGACACCCTGCGACGCATCGTGCGTCAGTACACCCGAGAGGCCGGTGTGCGCAACCTGGACCGGGAGATCGCAACCATCTGCCGGAAGGTGGCTCGCCAGATCGCGGAGGGGGTGAACGAGCCGGCGAAGGTGCCGGCGGACGCCTTGCCCGGGTATCTCGGCCAGCCACGCTTTTTCGAGGAGGCGGCGGAGCGGACGGAGCTGCCGGGTGTGGCCACGGGCCTGGCCTGGACCCCGACGGGGGGAGACGTGCTCTTTGTCGAAGCCACCATGATGCCGGCTCATGAGGAGCGTCTCATCCTTACCGGCATGCTGGGAGACGTCATGCGGGAGAGCGCCCAGGCGGCCCTCTCCTACGTCCGATCCAACGCCGACCGGCTGGGGACTGCCGCCGAAGCCTTCGAGGGCCGGGCCATCCATGTCCATGTTCCGGCGGGGGCGATCCCCAAGGACGGGCCCTCCGCGGGGGTGACCATCATGACCGCGCTGGCGTCCATCGCCACCGGGCGGCCGGTGCGGGGCGACATAGCCATGACCGGGGAGATCACCCTGCGAGGTAAGGTGCTGCCCGTGGGCGGGATCAAGGAGAAGATGCTGGCGGCCCACCGGGCCGGGATCCGGACCGTGATCTTGCCGAAGCAGAACCGGCGGGACCTGGAGGACGTCCCGGCCGAATTGCGGGATCAGATGGAGTTTGTCTTCGCCGACACCGCCGAGGAGGTGCTGGAACGGGCGCTGGAGGCGGCACGGGCCAAAAGCAACGAGAGACGGCCCGCACGGGCGCGAAGGGCCGCCAAGCGTTGACGGGTGACGTATGGCGTATGGCGTATGGTATCATGCCTCCGAAGGGGATGACGCCGGCATGAAAAAGACGACGCTCTATTTGCCTGAAGACCTGCAGTTGAGCCTGAAACACGCGGCCAAGCGTCTCAAGAAATCGGAGTCGGTGATCATCCGGGAGGCGCTGACGGACTATCTGGTGAAGCATAGACCCCCTTTCCCGACGTCCATCGGCATGGTTGAAGGTGATGGGACCTTTGATGCGAGGAATACAAAGGCGTTCCTGCGTGACGCCTACCGCCGCGAGCTAGAGGCGATGCAACGCCGAATAGAGGAAGACCGTGCTCAACGCGAGAGCCAGTGATCACGGTCGACACCTCCGCGGCCCTGAGTCTTGTGGAGCAGCGGGAGCCCAACTACACGCGCACCAAGGCGGCCTTGGACGCGGATCCGGGGCCGTACCTGATCCCCGTCGGAATCCTGCCGGAGCTCACCTACCTGCTGTATGAGCGCCATGGCCAGCGGGTGTTGGAGTCATTCCTCGGGGACGTAGAGGCAGGCGCTTATACCTTGGACTGCGGCGATAACGACCTGCCCCGTATCCGATACCTGGTCCACCGCTACGCAAACCTCCCCTTGGGCTACGCGGATGCGGCCGTGATCGCCTGCGCCGAGCGGTCTGGGGGAAGAATTCTCAGCCTCGATGTGCGGGACTTCCGTGTCGTCGCGGGCGAGGGCCGGATTACCGTCCTGCCGGAGTAGCCTCCGGGCCTAGAAGCACGGCCGGAAAGGCGGTGACACTGGGGCTGCGCCCCAGACCCGAGGTTCACGCAGCGGTCGTTTGCCCCGCCTCCCTCGACTGAGTGCGGCTTTTCGGCCGCACTCCTAGACTAGTTGCCGCTGGCCTCCCACACGAAGGCGCCATCGGTATAGATCTCCGGCGGCATCTGGCTGTTCAGGCCTCGCTTCGCCAGCTCCGCCTCGAAGGTCTGCCGCACCCAAGGGTCCTCGTCCGGGTAAGGGATAGTGCTGCCATCATAGTCCGGCTCGATGTGTCTCGCCGGGTGCAGCGTGAGGTAGCGGGTGGCGGCCGGCCCAACGTTGAAGTGTTGATGGTACCAGAGATTGGGTGGCCCGAAGCAGCTTCCCTCCCGCCAATGAACGATCATCTTCTCCTGCTCCTGGAACACCGGCCACATGAGGGAGAAGCCTTCGCCACCGGGGATCAGGATGACGGCGCCGGAGCCGTGGTAATGGGCCGGCTTGTAGGTGCCTGAGGGGAGCACCCGGCCCCCGACGCGGAGCGAGGTGATATTCGGCAGTTGATAGGACAGGGTGGGGATGGCCCCGTACCCGGCGCCTTCGTTGACCTTGTCCCAGGCCATCAGATCGGGGAAGAAGCTGGCGACCCAGCGGCCCCTGCCGCCTCGCATCCCTGGGACGAACTTGACTTCGGAGTAAACGTCATGGTCTTCGCCGCCTGAGCGGTCCATGCTGGGCTGGAGCGCGGGGTTATTAAAGAAGTACTCGGGCTCCGGAATGATGGACATTGCCATAGGCAGGTAGTTGTAATGGAACAGCCGGGCCGGCTGGTGGCCCTGGGCGTTGGCCAACCGGTAGGTGAAGTTGCGTGGAATGAAGAACAGCGAGTGGGGCCCCCATTCGAAGCTCTTCCGAGGGCCTCCTGCGGCATCCCACAAGGTAGTTAAGCCGCGCCCCGAGAGCACGTAGATGATGTCGTCCAAGCTGAACTTCAGGGGCGGCATGGTGCTTCCTGGCGAGATCTCCGTGACCCGGGTCTCCATGAGGTCTTTGTTCCCCTCCAGCACGACGAACGCGGCATTGCACCCCATCTGGTCCCAGCGCCCGACCGGAATCTCCCGCAGGTCTTCGATGTAGTAACCCCGGTGCACCGGGACACCGAGGGACTGGATCCAGCTCTCGTACCTGGGGACCATAGCAAGAGGGTCTCGCCAGCGATCGGCTGTAGGGTTTGGCTGGGCCATGGAGTTCTGGAGCTCAGACATGCACGAACCGGACCCTAACCGAGCTAGCCCAATCCTGCGTCCCGGACTCTCCTCATGACGAGCCGGACAAAGCCATCCAAGGTCGGGAGCGAGTCAAGCGGGCACGGCAATACCGTTTCCCGCCCCGTCTGCAGATCAAAGACGTGGCAGTGCAACTGGTCCAAGCCGTGCGCACTGTCGTATCGCAAGATCTCCTGGCCCGTGCTGGCGAGCCACGCCTGGTAGCTGTAGGAGTAGCCACGGACGGAAGGAACGCTTGCACCGTCTGTTTCCAGCCATTTGTCCACGTCGACGGTAACTCCGAACCCGCACCTGATGCGGCCGGCGATATTGACCCTGTTCAGCAGTCTTCCAGTCCGATATTCATGAAACGTCAGCCGGTCTTGTTCGACGAGCCCTTCGTTGACGAGGTTCGTGATGTACCGGTGATGGACCGTTTTGTAGTCTTCGTAGAGGTGCCATTCGTGGCGCCAGACTGCGCCTCCCACTTCCTCAGGGCTTGGTAGCTCACCAGCCATCTACTCACTTCCGCTGTCTCGGTGACCATCCCAGATCCTACGTCCTGTAGCATCTGGGCGGATGAACGCTGGTAGCGCCTTTCGTAGTCCGCCACCTTACTACGAAGGCTCCTTAGTCCTGCGGAAGTCGTTGCTCTCTGGATTCGGATGCCGCTGCCCCTACTCATGACGCGCCCCCTCAGTTCACTGTCAAACGCGATTGTACCAAGGGAAGTTGCCCTCGTGGCTAGGCGAGGCGCGGCTGGAACCGCGCGGCGTTCTCCCCCAAGATCTTGGCTTTGGAGATCGCCGGCACCTTCTGCGCCGCGATGAGGGGCACACCGTCGGGCCAGCAAGTGCCGCTGTGGGGATAGTCGGTGGCAAAGAGCCAAAGGTCATCGCCGAGGGCCTCCACGGCATAGGCAATGTGCTCCTCGTCCGCCTCGATGGAGCAAAAGAGCTGGCCGCCCGCCACGATCTCGGATGGTTTTCGTTTCAGGAGCGGGCACTGGGCTGAGCCGGGCTTGAGGCCGTCGTCCAGCACCTCGACAAAGAAGGGCATCCAGCCGCCGAAGCTCTCGAAGAGCGCTATGCGCAACTTCGGGAACAGGTCGAAGACGCCGCCGCCGATGAGCCCATACAGTGCGTACTGCCCCCCCAGGCTGTGATAGATGGCATTGCTGGCGGTGACCCAAGGCGTCAAGGGCGGGCGGTTCGATCCACCGTGGACCCAGATGGGCATGTCAAGCTCCTGTGACACCGCGAACAGGGGGCGCAGGCGCGGATGGTCGAGCATGGCCCCATCGGGACAGGCCCTGGAGATGAACATGCCGGCGAAGTTCGGGTCATGCTTGTTCCAGTGCAGCAACTGCTCGATGGACTCGTTAATGTCCCGCATGTTTGCGTTACCCACCCAGCGCAGCCGGCTGGAGCCATCGCAGTAATCGTTCATGAAACGGTGGTAGGCCCGCTGCAATGCGCTCTCGAAGCCGATGTCGTCCAGCATGCAATAGCCGTCAGACTGGCTGGCGAACATCACACTGACGTCGATCTGCGCCGCATCCATATCCCGCAGCCGGATTGCCGGGTCCCAGTGGCAGGCGGGATCGATCCTTCGCCCGGCGTTGCTGGTGCCTCGGTTCGGTCCCCCGTTCCCTGAGCCTGTGGAAGGGCCCTCGGAGCGAGGAACATCGAAGGCGTCATAGACCCCCATGGGGTGCCGGGGCGGCCCCGGCCAGAGGACCTCGTTGATCCCCACCGCGCCGGGGTGGCCCTGACGTGCCTTCACGGCCGCGCTGAAGCGGCCGTACTTTTCTCGATATGCAGGATCGATGTAGTCCTTGTAGGTGCGGTCGAAGTCCCAGTACTCCCGGATGTGGGAGTCGGCGTCGATGACGATTTGGCCATTGTACATGGGTCAACCTCTCTCATCGCCTATACTGGGGCCAGTGGGAAGGGTTCCTGAACTCGATGCCGCCGGAGACCTGCCCCCTGGCGTTCATCAAGCTTCTCTTGATGAACTTGTCGAGCACTTTGGGAAACATTCCTCGTGGCGTCAGGTTATAGCAGAACGGTTGGTGCGAGTCTACTCGCTCGCAGTTGGGACGGGGCACCTCGCCCGCTTCATCGTGTTCGGGTCGTTCATCACGGCCGGACTACAGCCGAATGACGTCGATGTGTTCTTGCTCATGGACGACGGGTTCGACGCTGGCCAGTTGACCGGAGAGACGGTGTTCGTGTTCGACCACACTGTGGCGCAGCCGTACTTCGGCGCCAGCGTGTTCTGGCTGCGACGCCAGGCGGCTCTGGGTGGGGAACAGACAACCGTCGAGTACTGGCAAACCAAGCGCGACGGGACCCGCCGAGGCATCGTGGAGGTGATTCAGGATGATTCGCAATGACCAGGAGCTTGGAGCAACGCTAGAGCGCATCGCCCATTTCCAGAAGCAGATAGAGTTCCTCCGACGCACGGAAGGCAACGTGGCCAACTACCGTCGGAGCGCCGCCGGATTCCTTGCCGAAGTTGACCGGATGAACCTCGAGGTCCGGGAATACCTCTCGCTCCACCCCACCGAAGTGCTCGGATAACGGGCCGGTTCCCACTACGCACGCGCAGATCGGGCCTCCCTACAGTGGGGAGTCGCCCCCCAACCCCAAGAACTCCAGGACGTTCCCGACCTCCATCCGGTGGCGCTCCTGCTCCGGCACACCGGCCATCTGCTGGTCCAGCATTCGCCTCGAATGGGGCCAGTGGGTGACGACGTGGGGGAAGTCACTGCCCCAGATGATGCCGGCGACGCCGATCTCATGGCGCAGCTTGATGCCGATGGGATCGTCGTAGAAACCCCAGTACGCGTGCTCCTTGATGTATTCGCTGGGAGGCCGGTCCAGCCTAGGGATGCCGAAGTAGCGCTCCGCCCAAAAGTGGTTCTTGGCGTACTCCGCGTCCATCTGCTCCAAGTAGAAGGGGATCCAGCCCAGATTGTTCTCGGCAAAGTAGATCTTCAGGTCCGGGAAGCGGTCCCACACTCCTGCGAACACCATCTGGCAAGCGGTCAGGGAGCCGCACCGGGACGCATTGGCGTGCCGGTAGAGCCGGTTGATGAAATCGTCCTCCAGGTTACCGTCCTCGGGCATCTTCGGGTACCTGAAAAGAGGCCCCGCACCGCGTGACATCGAGGTATGGATGCACAGCGGCATCTGGAGGTCCATGGCCGCTGCCCAGAAGCGGTCGTCTTCGGCCGTGGGATAGGGCTCGCCTGCCGGGTACTGGTAGAGGCCGAGGGCCTTGATGCCCCTGGCCTTCAGGCGCGCTGCCTCGGCAATCTTGAGATCCATGTCCCCATTGGGAAGCATACCGACGCCGAACAGGCGGTCCGGCGACTCGGTGCAGTAATCGGCAAGGTAGTCGTTGTAGGCCCGCAGCATGGCCAGATAGGCGTCGCGGTCCTTGACTCGCGTGCCGTGAGTCGCTGAGCTGCCGGGGAAGAGCAGCTCAGCATCGACTCCATCCTGGTCCTGTTCGCGCAGCCGTTGTAGCGGCGGCCCGGACCCGACGGCGTGGTCATAGCCGAAGGCCTTAATGGGGTCGAAGTCCTCCGGCGTGTGGCCGGCGTAACTGCCGGTCGCGCCGAAGTACATGGAGCCATCGGCGGCCACGATGGCCTCGCCTCCCTCGGGCAGCCTGACCCGCTTCGGCGTCAGGTCCTGATGTTTAGCCGGAACCCGGTCTGTCCAAAAATCGGCCGGCACTTGCAGGTGACTGTCCCCCGATACCAGGCGGTAGCTGCGGGTCATGGTCGTCCTCCCCGGTATCTCGTCCAAGGTGCAAGGTCCAAAAGGGACCCCACGGACCTTGGAGGAATTTCAGGCCCCAGGATACCCCAAATGCCCGCTCAACAACTTGACCTGGCGTTCAGTTTGCGGTTATGTACCGCTAAGACCACAACGAGGGAGGCAAGCTATGGCAAGGCTGATGGGGTTCCTTGGCTGCGTACTCTTCATGGGCGTCCTGGCGTGCGGTCCAGGCAGCGGCGCCGTGCGTCAGGAAGCAGCAACCGACTCGCCGGTCTATGGCGGCCGGCTCTCCATCGGGGTGGATCTCGATCCCTTCGATTGGGACCTGAGCTATGCGGGGAAGTCCAACCCTAACCAGACCGGCATGGCGATGGCCTACAACAGCTTGCTGGGGTTCCGATCTGGGCCCGGCATCAAGTACGAGGAGGTGACCATCGCGCCGGAGCTGGCAGAGCGCTGGGAGATCTCGCCTGACGCCAGGAGCTACACCTTCAACCTGCGCAAGGGGGTCAAGTGGGCGGACATGGCGCCGGTCAAAGGCCGGGAGCTGACGGCGGCCGACGTAAAGTGGACCTACGAATACTGGTCCCGGACGGGGCCCTTCAAAAGCCTGGCAGGAGGCCAGTTCAAGTGGATGTTCGAGGGGCTGGATCGGATAGATACGCCCGACCCGTACACCGTGGTGGTGCAGTTCAAGGACGCCCTTGCTCCCTTCCTGACCTATGCCGCCGCGGAAAACAACGCCATCGTCCCCCAGGAGATCCACGCTGAGGACGGCCATCTGAAGGACCGAATCGTAGGCACGGGACCGTTCCAGTTGGACCGAGCGACTTCGCAGAAAGGGACGCGTTGGGTATGGACCAAGAACCGCGACTACTGGGATCAGGGAAAGCCTTACGTCGATCAGGTCGTCTGGCTGGTGCTGCCCAACGAAGCCCTGGAGAACGCGGCGTTCCAGACCAAACAGATCGACATCCTGGAAGGTCTGCCTTATCGCACGGCCCAGGAGGCGATCAAGGCTAACCCCCAGGCTCGCGTCCTCCAATACGTCAGCCCGACGTCCAGCGGCTTTTACATGTCCCAGGCCAGGTCCGGCCCCGTCCAGGACATCCGGGTGCGCAAGGCCATCGGGCTGGCCGTGGACCGGGATGAGATCCTGCGCACCCTTACCGGCGGGTACGGAGCTTGGGGTATCAGCGGCGCTATCTACGGGCTCTTCTCGGAGGCGGAGATCAAGGCACTACTGAAGCACGATCCTGCTGAGGCCCGGCGGCTGCTGGCGGAAGCAGGGTACGGGCAGGGGTTGCAGATGGAATGGCCCTACTCCACCGAGGCCAGCGACGAACAGATGAGCCTGTTCCAACTGCTTCAGGCGCAACTGAAGCGGTCCGGCATCGAGGCTACCCTTAAGCCGCTGGATAAGGCTTCCCAGCGGCAAAAAAGGTACGCCGGGGACTTCGACATCGATATCGGTGGGCTGGGCACCGGAGGTCTGGACGAGGGAGCCGATGCCATCCTCTTCGGCAAGTATTACAGCGCTTCCTCCGGGAACTACCCGAAGGTGAAGGACCCGCAGCTCGACCGCCTACTGGAGGCCTCGAGGCGAGAACCCGACGCCGAAAAGAGACGGGGCATCATGAGGGACGCCGTCAAGAGGATCCTGGAGATGGCGTGGGGCGTGGACCTCTACCACGCCCCTTTATGGGACCTGTGGCATCCGCACGTTCGGAACTACTACCCGAACTTTGCCACCAACGTGCCGTTCCTGTTCGCGTGGGTGGGCTAGTGTGATGCGTGATGCGTGATACGTGCGTGAGACGTGATACGTGAGGGTCCACCAA
>CAZPYZ010000013.1:0-5875 GCA_964590215.1 uncultured Dehalococcoidia bacterium
GCAGGGGAGGCGGGGGACAAGCCCCCGCGCTACGAAAGAATCACAAGCTCTGAGCGAAGCGAAGAATCTGGTGGGGCAGAGCATTGCCCCGCCTCCAGGTTCTTCGGTCGCCCTCCACGGGTTTCCCAGCCCGGCCGCTCCCTCAGAATGACAATCCGTAGCTACTTATCCACCCACACCCGCGCAATGCCGGGGCTGCCGAGGCCGATGCCAATATCGACGTGGGGGTAGTAGTCCTTCACGTAGGGATGCCAGTGCTGGTAGTAAGGGTGACGGAAGGTGGCGAAGGTCAACTGGTTCTCGTTCATGTAGCGGAGGGCCTGACGGGCGATGTCCCGCCGCTTGAGCGGGTCGGCTTCGCGGCGCTGGGCCAGGAGCATGGCGTTGAGCCGCGGGTCGTCGATACCCTGGTAGTTGTTGCCACCCTGCGGCCAGGCGGAGGCGAAAAGCCGGGAATCGATGTCGGTCCGTGAAGTGGAGCCCGTCGCGGTGACCATGTCGTAGTTTCTGGCCCTGCGCCGGGATGCGATCTCGGTAGAGGTCGCATTGCGTAACACCAGGTTGATCCCCACCTTGCGGAGCTGGGACTGCAGCACCTCGTCGTAGGGCTCCACCCCGTCGGGGTTGTGAAGCATCTCGATCTCGAGCCCGTTGGGGAACCCGGCCTCCCGGACCAGGCGGCGGGCTTCTTCCGGGTCGTATCTGATGAAGGCCTTGATCTCCTCCTGGGTGAAGAGGTCCCAGGTGTCGCTGTCTCCCAGGGCCCACTCGCCTTTGCCGCCACCGATGATCTTGATGAACTCATCCCGGTCGATGGCCAGAGAGATGGCCCTGCGGATACGGGTGTCGCCCAGGGGTGGCCGGTGGAGGTTGAGCCAGATACGCATGGGCGGACGGACGAAGTCTCTGATGACCGAATCAGGTGCGGTCTTCCTCAGCTCCTCGATGTCTCGTACCCCCCTCGCCTCTGCCGCGTCGATCTGCTTTGCGAGGTAGGCGGCACGCTGAGCCGATTCATCGGGTATGACCAGGAACCGCACCTCCTCGAGGTACGGCCGGCCTTCTTCCCAATAGCCGCGGTTCTTCCTGAAGACCCAGCGGCTGCCTTTCTGGGAGGCGGCCGGATCGAGCTGGAAGGGCCCGGACCCCACGACGCGCTCCTTGAGATGACCATCCAGCTGGTGGAGTTCTCGGGGCATGATGGGGTTGTGGAGGGTGGCGGCGTAGGTGACGAAGGGGGCAAACCCCTCTTGGAACCGCACCACGATGGTATGGGGGTCGGGCGTGTCGATACCGTCTAACCCCTCGAAAATCCACTGGTTCTGGGAGGCCGGCAGCTTTGCATCCTTGAAGGAGCCGGAGCGAGAACCGTACTCGAAGGACCACCTCACGTCGGCCGAGGTAATCTCGCGGCCATCGACCGGGGGGAGGGCCGCGAACTTCGTGCCCCTGCGCAGATGGAAGGTGAAGGTCTTGACGTCGTTGCTGATCTCCCAGCGTTCGGCGATGTTCGGCTCCAGCACGATCTGGTTGTACCCGGTGCCCTCCCCGGTCCGGTAACGCAGCAGGTTGGAGTACGCGAGCCAGAGGGCCGCGATGTTGGCCGTGGACGAGCCGGCGTAGGTGACGTCCCAGTCGAAGGGGTCGGCCTGAACCGGCAGGTTGAAGGTCCCGCCGGGCTTTGGCTCGGCTGTGGCCGCGGGCTGAGGCGAGATTTGGGTGCAGGCGGTGAGGAGGACGGTTAGCCCCAAGGCCGCGGTCAGTCGGAGCACCGTTGCCCTCACCCTGACCCTCTCCCAGAGGGAGAGGGATAACCTTGATGCCCTCACCCTACCTTCTCGTAATGGGAGAGGGTACACGCTCGTCGGGGCACATGTCGGGGAGAAGGGCTTCGCGCCAGGACATCTCCTTCGGGACGAGGCGGACGATGGCTTTGACGTTGTAGTAGCTGTCGTTGGCGCCTGGTGGGTCACCCCCGGCCTGAACGGTTTTCACTGCGTCCAGCATCACCTGCCGGGCGGCGATGATGGCCTTGTCGGAGGGTCCCAGGTGCTCCCTGCTGCGGTCGACGATGGGACCCTGGAGCTCCTGGACCGCGCGGTCCTGGGTGTTGACGCCCTGGATGCCGGTGAAGGTCTCGATCCTCTGGACTTTCCGGTCGATCATCCAGCCGTTGGTGATATTGCGGAAGGACACGAAGGTCTGCTGGTCCACGTCCGCGGGACCATTGGCCAGGCTCACCTCCTCCTTCTCCGCCTCGGTGAGGGGCGCGTCCTCGTAGCTGTAGGCCCAGTTCCAGGCAAAGCAGTGCTCATCGTCGATTGGCACCCACATGTGCCCCGGGTTGAACCTCCGGTCCATGGTCTCGCCACCGGGGCCGGGACTGTTTGGCCGGACCTGGGTGTAGGGCATGATGAAGTGGTAGCCCCGGGCGTATACGTGGGTGGGGCTGTTGGGCCGGATGGCGAAGTAGCGGAGGCCGTATTCCGTCGTCTCAACCTCGAAGGCGGGCGACCCGCCGCGAGCGTTGAATGAAGTGTTGTCCGAAAGCCGGCGGTGGAGGATGCCGACATGGGACTGGTCGATGCCGCCCTCCAAGGCCTGCAGCCAGTTGCACTCCTGGCGCACCTTGGAGACCTGCCGGTGCGTTTCGGGCTGCTGCGTCCAGCCGAACTTGGGCAAGGGTGGCCGCTTATCCGGCGGGCCCAGGTAGGCCCAGATCACGCCGCCCAGCTCGACGGTGGGATAGGATTTCAGGCGAATTTTCGCCGCGAAGCTGCGCTCGCCGGGCTCGTTCATCTGGTCCACGCACTGGCCCGTTACGTCATATTTCCAACCGTGCCAGACGCAGCGGAGGCCATTCTCTTCGTTGCGGCCCAGCCAGAGGGAGGTGCTGCGGTGGGCGCAGAACTGGTCCAGCAGCCCGAGACGGCCCTGGGTGTCGCGGAACGCGATCAGTTCCTCCCCCAGCAGCTTGACCCGCACGGGCGGGCAGTCCGGTTCCGCGAGTTCCCAGGATAGGAGCGCCGGCTGCCAATAGCGGCGCAGGACCTCCCCCATGGGGGTCCCAGGGCCGACCCGGGTGATGAGTTCGTTTTCTTCGCGGGACAACATGGGACATCACCCTCCTCCGAATTCTTCGCCACGCTTCTCAACCTTCCGCAGGGACCGTCCGTCACAGTGGGTAGGTGCTGCCTGCCTGCCAGTTGCCCTCCAAAATGCGTCGCCGTGCCTCTTCCCGGACCGCAACAAAGGCAGCTTGTATCTGGGCCAACTGCGCTTCGGTGTCAATGGCGAACTGCCACAGTCCGCCCCTGAGGAACACTGACGCGCGCACCGCGGTACCCATGTCCCCAACTAGCGTGGGGAGGCGATCGATCCTTCTTTTGCCCCCTTCGAACGTGGCGATCTCGTACTCGCGACCCTCACTGTCTGTCACAAACTCGCTAGGGCCCTTGGGCTTCCACTCGCTGTGAATGATCATCGTACCCTCCGTGCGGCAGAGTAGCTGCTCCTGACATGATGCGTCAGTCTCCGATAGTCGGCACCACTGTCTTCACGGGCATCGGCTTTCCGAGGGCCGTCGTGGCCACGAACTCCACCGTCAGGCGCTCCCCCCCTGAAGGTGGAAAATCGGCGGGAACCCCTATCTCTTGAGATAGCAACACCTCACGCGTTCCTCCCACGGGTATTGCTGAACCTGACCCGGCCAGGAATCGGTCCACCGGCGCCCCGTTCGAGATCTCGCGAACCCGTGCCCGAATAGATACCTCGACGGCGGGCCCGGGGCCTGCATTCACTAGCGTCAGCGCGGCTCGCGACGGATCCCAGCCCGCGACGGTCACGTGGACATCATAGTGCCGTTCATGCTCGGCTTGGAGCAACTCAAGCCGCCGGTCGGCTGATCGGCGGCTCGCCTCCATCTCTTTTCTCATGCCGTGCGTTTCCCACGAATACCAAACGATGGCTACGAACGTGCAGCCGAGCACCACTAAGGTGGCCACCTCCACCCAACCGGGGACCGTCACCGTTTCCGGCTCTTACCGCTACCTCACCGCCCAGTCGCCCGGGCGAGACGACGCCTCCTCGCTCCTGGTCATGAACTCCAGGACGGCGGGGCGGCCGGACTCAGTGACTTTGATGGCCCGCTGGATGGCCGGCCGGACCTCGTTGGGCTGCTCGATGCGCTCGGCGTAGCAGCCGAGGGCATCGGCGATCTTCATGTATTGCCCGGAGATGTTCCCGACCTTGTAGCGTTCGGTGGCCACTGGGATAACCCGCCTGTAGCCGGCCATCCAGGAGTTGTTGAGGACGAGGGCCAGGATGGGGATCTGCTCCCGGACCGCGGTCTCGAAGTCCATGCCGCACATGCCGAAGGCGGCGTCGCCCATGTAGGCGACGCAGAGCTTATCGGGCGCGGCCAGCTTGGCGCCGAGGGCCATGCCGAGGGAGGAGCCGAGCTGGTGGGAGTTACCCCAGCCGATGTAGCCGCGCGGCGCGTGGGCCTCGTAGAAGGTACCGATCTGGCCGCGGGGACTGCCGGAGTCGTGGGTCACGATAGTCTTCTCGTGGTCATAGGCCTGGGCCATCTCCCAGACCACCCGGTAGGGGTTGATGGGCATCTCGTCGGAAGTGAACTTCGGCATCCAGCTCTTGAGCCACTGGTCCTTGATAGATGCGATCTCGTTGGTGACAGTGTCCGGCCGGCCGCCCTCGCCCAGCTTCGACTTCGCCTCGTCGATGAGCTGGCGCAGCACCAGTTTGGCGTCGCCGATGATGGCGTGAGCCACGCGGGTGTCAGCGTTGATATCCGTCTCGTCGATGGTCACCTGGACGATGGTCTTGCCCCTCGGGACCGGCGCCGACACAAGGTTGCGGGAAAGGCTGTTGCCGATGGCGAACACGAGGTCGGCTCGGGGCATGAAGGTGTTGACCATGGCCGTCACGGTGCCCCCGGCGATGCCGAGGGAGAGCGGGTGGTTCTCGGGGAAGGAGCTCTTGCCGAGCAGTGTCGTCATGACCGGCACGTTGGTCAGCTCCGCAAACTCCAGCAGCTCGTCCCACGCCTCGGCCCAGAGCACCCCTTGCCCGGCGTAGATGACCGGGTTCTGCGCCGCCAGCAGCATACGGACCGCCTCGGCGACGTCCTTCGGGTTGCCTGCCGGCTTGAAGGCGGGGACCGGCTTGTAGGAGAACGCCTTCTCGTCCACCTCCTGGTGCGCCACATCCTCCGGCATCTCGACCATCACCGGCCGGGGCCTTCCCACGCGGAACTGGGTGAAGGCCCGGGTCATCAGCTCTTCGACCCTCGAAGCAGCGTTGATGGTCTCGCCCCACTTGATGACGTCGGAGTAGTTCCTGATCGCGTTGAACTCGGCGGGCAGCCCCACACGAGTGGTCCTCGGCCCGCTGGGCATCATGAGCATCGGAGTGGAGTCGGCATAGGCTTCGGCGACGCCGACGAAGGCGTTCTCGATGCCGGGGCCATTCTGGACGAAGCAGACCCCGATCTTGCGGCCGTTGCTGATGCGAGCGTAGGCGTCGGCCATGTGGGTAACGGTCCGCTCAGTGCGGCAAGTGATGATACGGATGCCCTCCTCCGCGGCCGCCTCGATGAGCGGGCTGGTGGGGAAGCAGAAGGCCAGCTCCGTGCCCTCGGCTTTCAGGCATTTGGCGACCGCTGTGCTCGCGTTCATGGTCAAGCTCCTGGGGGTTTGTCACCCGGTGATAGGTTTGTCACTCCTACCAAAATGGCCTTTGCGCCACCCAGCGTTGGTGGGCTCACAATCGCCGAGGCGGGTTTCCGTCACCCAAGCTCGATGAGACTGCAACTGCTCGTTGGCGCTGACCCTAACCCTCTCCCTCTGGGAGAGGG
>CAZPYZ010000013.1:5975-19725 GCA_964590215.1 uncultured Dehalococcoidia bacterium
GGTGGCGGCGTTGGAACGTGTCGCAATAGCCCAGCCACGCGGGCCTCACCGGTCTATCCATACTCTTGCAATCCCGGGGCTGCTGCGGTTGGGAGTGTCGGCATGGGGGTAGAAGTCTTTGACGTAGGGATGCCAGTACTGGTAGAAGGCTCGACGGAAGGTGGGGGTGCTGATGAACTCCTCCGCGATGTAGCGCACCGCCTGCTTGATGATCTCCCTGCGCTTGGCAGGGTCCGGTTCCCGGCGCTGGGCGAGGAGCATCGCCGTCAGTTTCGGGTCGTCAATGCCCTGGTAGTTGTTGCCGCCCTTGGGGTACACGGAGGTCATCAGCCGGCTATCGATGTCCGGCCGGGAGGCGGAACCGGCGGAGGTGTCCAGCATGAAATCCCGTTGCCGCCGCACCGCGGATAGCTGGGCGTAGGGCATGACCCGAAACACCAGGTTGATCCCTGCCCGCTTCATCTGGGCCTGCAGCAGCGGCAGGGAGGTCGCGTGTTCCTCCTGGTCGCTGCCGAAGAGCGTCTCGATGTCGAGCCCGTTGGGGAAACCAGCCTGGGCCAGCAACCTCCTCGCCTCCTCGACATCGAACTTCACAAAGGACTTGATCTCCTCCTGGGTGAACAGTTCGCGCCAGGTGTCCGACTCGGCCAGGGCCCACTCACCCATGCCCCCGGCGAGAACCCGGATAAAGGCATCCCTATCGAGGGCAAGGGAGATCGCCTTCCGCACCCGGACGTCGTTCAGGGGCGGCTTCGCCTGGTTGAGCCAGATGCGGTAGGGAGGTGAGAAATACTCGAAGAAGGTGGCGTCGGGGGCTACCCTTCGGACTCCGTCGGCCTCGCGGGCGTTCTGGACGTAGTCCTGGTCCAGTTGCTTGGTCTGGAAGGCGGCCAGCCCGGCGGCGTCATCCCCAATGACGAGGAACCGGATCTCGTCCAGGTAGGGCTTTCCGGTCTCCCAGTAGGAGGGATTCTTCTTGAACACCCAGCGGGCGCCCTTCTGGGAGGTGGTGGCGTCGAGCTGGAAGGGACCGGTCCCGACGATGCGGTCCTTGAAGTGCGCGTCCTCGTCGAAGATCTCACGGGCCATGATGACATTGACCTTGCTCGCCGCATAGTTGAGGAAGGGAGCAAAGCCTTCTTTGAAACGAAGGGTGACGGTGTATGGGTCGGGGGAATCGATGCTCTCCAGACCTTCGAACACCCAGCCGCTCTGACTGGTGGGCAGCTTGAGGTCCTGCAGGGCACCGGTGCGGGAAGCATACTCGTAGCTGAACTTCACGTCGGTTGCGGTCAGCTCTCTGCCGTTCACGGGTGGCAAGTCGGCGAATTTCGTCCCTTTGCGCAGGTAGAAGGTGTAGGTCTTCGCGTCGGGGCTCACCTCCCACCGCTCGGCGAGCTCGGGTTCGAGGATCATGTCGTTGTACCGTATGCCGGGACCCACCTTGAAGCCGAGAAGCTGAGAGTAGGCGAGCATCAGCCCGTGCTCGTTGGACGTAGAGATCCCCGAGATGGTGGCATCCCAGTCCCAGGGGTCCCGGTCGAACCGGAGCTTCAGGGCGCCGCCTGTCTTGATGGCGGGGGTCCCGCTCTCCGCTGGTGGTTGTGCTGGGACGGGTCCGCAGGCGGCCAGGAGCAGCGCCAGGGTGAACAGCGGGAAGCGCACTTTACCCCACATGGAGGTCCTCCTCGACATTGGCTAGCGTTGGAAACCGGTGCTCACGCCCGGCTCGGGCGACGCAATCTTACCAAGCCGGCCCGGCCCTTCGCCAACCGGCCTCGGGTTGTGAGACGACCCGGTGCGGTGGGCGGTTTGGGGAATCTACGGTTTTGGGCTGGAGGGACGACGGGCTCAGGGCAGGGATCGGGAGGATTTGATGGACCTCGCGTGGAACACGGATCCGTTCACTGGCTGTCCCGGCCGGTCATAGCAGTTCGTACATGGTCACAAGGTTGAATTTGTTTTGCAAAAACGCATTACCGGGGAGACAGGGGCCAGTGGGCGGTTCCTCAGGGGCGTGCGGGGGCCTGCACATGGGCGGACGAGTCCGCAGGCTGTTCACGGAGGGAAGGGTATCAGAACGAACGCTCTAGATCAAGGGGGTGTGCGCAATGTAACTGTTCACAGTTCCAGGTTCAAAGTTCTGGGTCCCTTGTGATTGTCTGTCATTGCGAGCCGGCCCTCGCAGGCGTTAGAACAGATCACGGCATCCGGATCGCGAGCCGATTGGGGCCCGGTCGCGTTCTCAGATGTCCTGCGCGACCAGGGCCTGCTCCTGGGATGGCCTGTAGCTGGGGTCGAAGACGTAATCCGGCATGGTGAACTCCACTCCCTCCCCAGCAAGCACTTCTTTGTAGTGCTCCCGCACGTAGGGGTCTTCGTCTGGGTAGAGGATCGTCCGCCCGCCCTCGTGAATACTGTAAATGTTCCCTGAGACCAGCTCCTCGCCCTCCTCCCCCCGCTCCACCTCCACCGTGGGGCCGCCCCAGAAGTTGAGCACCCGCAGTCCGGGGTCCTTCCCCGCGGCGAAGTGCTGGTGGAACCAGTTGCCGCCGCCCGGGGCTGCGGAGACGAGCCCGCCGGGCACGTATTCCGTCACGTTTACCAGGTCGCGCTTGCCGTCCTGCCACGGGTGCGGGCCCAGCTCCACCCGCCAGTTGTAGCTGTAGCCCTTGCCCCGGAGGCAGACGAGCACCGCGCCCGACGCATGATAATGGCCCTTGGAGTAGCGGCCGCTGGGATACTCGGAGATGAACCCGCCCACCGCGGGGAACCCGCTGAAATGGGGAGCGATGCGACGGTAACCCGGCAGCCGCTGGTTATCCAGGGGCAGGTGGCAGGTGACGATGTCAGGGAAGACGTTGCTGCGGATGGCGGCGCGCCCCCGGTAGGCCTCCGCCTCCAGCTCGTCCTTGGCCCTGAAGAAGTCCTCGCTCCACCGGTAGCGCTCGGTGAAGTCGTAGGGGCAGTCGAAGACGAAGTTGCGGCTCATGTAGAGGTTCATGGCGGAAGGAGCGTTGTTAGCGCAGAGGAGGAGGGCCGGGCTGGAGCTGGCGTTGACGAAGCGGTGCCAGGCATTGATAGGCACCATAAAGAGCGCGCCCGCCTGCCACTCGAAAGCTTGCCGCTTGTTCGCAGGCGAGGGCGCCTGGGCTCCATCTCCTCGCCAGACCTCGGTGCTGCCGCGGCCCTCCACCACGTAGAAGAATTCATCGTAGAGGTGCTTCTCCGGGAGCACCGCGCCGCCTGAGGGCACCTCCAGGAGGTACATCCCTTTCTTGGGCCCGATGCCGCTCAGGTAAAGAAAGCTTCCGCGTGCGCCGAGGCGCTTCCAGTCGCCCAGGGGGAGCTCCCGTGTGTCCCGGCAGCCAACGCCTCGGAAGACGGGCAGCCCCTCCTCCTCCATGTAGCGTTCGTAGGGGGTCCGGAGTCTCCTGAACCGGTGGTACCCCGCCGGCTCCTCCCCCTTCGGCTCGACAAAGGGCAGCTTCTGCGTCATGGGCGCCTCCTGGATTTAAACAGAACGCCGGGATTGTACCCCTCGCCAGGCGGGCCTTCAACGGGGCGGACGATTGTGCTGGGAACCCGGGGGCCGGTTTGACCAGTCGCTGTGTGGAGTTTCATCAGGGGGCCGGAAGTGTGTCACTCTGAGGAAGCCTCTGCGGCCAACAGACTCGCGCCCGCGTTGGTGCGACAAACTCCCGGTTCGACCCATAGGGCAGCCGTTCTCTGTTCATGGCGCGGGGATGACCGCACGCACCCATCGTGCACGTTGTGGGGACACCGGTGCAAGCCGGGCAGGGTGTTGAGTCCAATGCCATTCATTCGCGGTGGTTATGGTGCAGGACCGGGACCGAGCCTGAGTGAATCGGGCCTCACCTGCCGTCTACAAGGCTCTTGGAAAGGCCACCCGTCCCCGTGCGGCGGCGCAGCCCTTTGGTCATCCAGGTCCCGGCGCCCCGCGGGCTTAACCCGCGGCCTAGACTACCTGCGCACCAGCTTGAAGTCGACCTCCAGCTGGATCGTCTCCTCGATGCTCAGCACCAGGGGCACGCGCGGGGTCTGCATACCGAAGTCTGCCAGCGTAACCTCGGTGGTCGCAGTGCCGGTCACTTCCTCCTTCGTGATGGTCGCCGAGACGTCCAAGGTTACCGCCTTCTGAACCCCATGCACGGTCAACTCCCCCGGCAGTTGGAAACTGGCCTGGCCTCCGGACCAGAAAGGCGTCGTCGCCGCCTCGGGAACGAACTCCGCGTTGGGGAAACGGGCCGTTTGCAGGGTGGCCATCTGGATGAAGCGGTCCCGCAGCCTGTCGTCGCTCTGCAATGACCGCAGGTCGATGACAAACTTTGACTCGTCCCTCACAATCTGGCCGTCGGGGCCCAGGACCAGAGTGCCGGTGACGGCGCTCGTCGTGCCCACGGCGTCGTTGGGAAGGGAGACCCCGGCAAGTTGCTCCCTGGCACGGTAGCGCGCCTCGGAGCCCTGGGCCACCTGCAGGCGCACCGTCTCCCGCAGTGGTTGCCCAGCGCCGGCCAGCGCGGTGGCCGGATCCGCCGGCACCACCGGCGGATCCGGGGATGCGGCGGCGGGTGTACACCCGCCCAGTAAGACCGCCGAAAGGAGGACGGCGACGAAGGGTCGAGAAAACAACATCAATCCTCCGGGAGACTCCTGTTTGCGAGCGGAGGTGTTACCGGCGATCTGGGCGGACCCGCTCATGGTGAGCTGGTCGAACCATGAGCCAATCGATTGATTCACAACCTCTGCGCTCACGTCCAGCATGGCATACATCGTGGTGTTATGGTCCGACGCCGTCTAAAAGTCAGGTAAAACAGCGCGCCGCCCGGCGGTGAACGGGCGGTGGGATGGGGGCGATCCTTCCGCCGTAGGACAGGACTCTACTCGGGTACCAGCCGAAAAATCCCCTGGTTCCAGGAGAGCAGATAGACCTCCCCCGCCAGGTCCTCTGCAAAGGACGTGATCTGCAGTCCTGTATCCAGCAGCTGCTGCTGGCGGGTTATCGCTGCGCCGTCGTGCCAGAGGGCCCAGACGCGTCCGGAACAGAAGTCGGCGTAGAGGTAGGCCCCGGCAAGGGCTGGGATTGCCTTCCCGCGGTAGACGTAACCCCCCGTGACGGAACACCCATCGTCCCTGCCGTACTCCGCCACCGGCATCTCCAGTCCCGTGCTGTTGCACCCCGAGGGGGGCGAAAAGCAGTGAGTACCCTCCATGAGGTTCCAACCGTAGTTCTTCCCCTTCTCTATAACATCGATCTCTTCCCACGCGTTCTGGCCGACGTCACCAGCCCACAGGCGGCCGGTGGCCCGGTCGAAGGAGAAGCGCCAGGGGTTTCGCAGTCCGTAGGCCCAGATCTCCCCCCTTGCTCCGGGAACGTCGACGAAGGGATTGTCAGGCGGGATCCGATACCCACCGGGGATCCCCCTCACGTCGATGCGATGGATCTTTCCCAGCATGCTCCGCAGGGACTGGCTGTTCCGAAAGGGGTCTCCACCGCCCCCTCCGTCGCCCGGCCCAAGGTACAAGTAGCCGTCGGGGCCAAACATGAGCTGTCCCCCGTTGTGGTTGCCGAAGGGCTTCGACAGTTCCAGGATCACTTCCTCGCTGGCAGGGTCTCCCCGGCTCGGATCGCCGGAGCGGAGGGAGTATCGGGAGAGGACGTTTCTTGTGGGGCCGCTGGCCGAGTAATACAGGTAAAGGTGGCCATTGGCCCGGAAGTCCGGGTCGAAGGCAAGGCCGAGCAGGCCTTCCTCCGTATGGTCCGTTCGCACTCGTGACTGGATATCCAGGAATGCTTCCGCCCGGCCATCCCCGCTGATGGTCCGGATTACCCCGCGCTGCTCCGTGGCGAAAAAGCGTCCGGAGCCATCGTCGGGCTGGACCAAGTTGGTCAACCGCTGGAACGTGAGGTTCGGAAACGGCCGCGATAGCCCGACCCGCACCTCTTCAGCCGGGGTCTGGAAACTGAAGGTCCGGCTCCAGACCACCGGCTGTCCGTCTCCCTGGACCCGGGGCCGGACGCGCCAGTAATACCGGACGCCGGCTTCGAGGGGGAAGGCCGGACGGACCTGGTAGCTGTTCAGAGGGCTGACCAGACCGCCGTGAACCAGTTCCCAGTAGACGGGCGCCGCGCCCTCGGCAGTATCGAAGCTCGCACTCTTGGTCAACTGGATCTCGTAGTAGAACACCCTGGAGTCGCTGTTCTCCCACCGCAGGGCCGGTGTGCGGCTGTTCACAGGGCCGCCGTTGACGGGCTCGACGGCGGTAATACCCGCGCTTGACACGGCAGGAGTCCGGAAGGTGCGCTGGCTCGCGGGGCCATAGGAAGGGTCGCCTGGCGGCGCAAAGGAGGACTTGTCGCTCGCTCTGATCCGCCATGTGTAGCCCATGTCGGGGAGCAGCACGTAGTTGCCCTCTCCCATGCGGGGTGGCGCGATGATGAAACTGTCCTCCAGGTTGCGAACCATGGCGATGCCGGGGCCGTCGGCGTTGAAGGGAACCACCTCCAGATGGTATTGAGTGGTCCCCGGTGGGTTGGTCCAGGCGAGGTTCGTCCCGAGGTCGGGGAGGTGCGCGCCGTCGGGCGGTGCGGTTAGCTGCGGGGCGCCGGGGGCGGCCTCTGGAACAGGCGGCTGCTCGGCCGCGAGGCTAACCGTCCCGCACAGGCTCGCCAGTAGCAGCGCCCTTGCGAGACGCACCCGTCCCCCTTGTGATCATGATCGTCCGCATCACCAGCCCCAAGTAAGCGGCGGTGTCCCGAAGGGGATGGAAGGAGGACCGCCCACTGCGCCGTGGATAGTAATCGATGGGCACGAAGGCCACACGGTGCCCACCGGTCAAGAAGGCGATGGTGATGGTGCTTTCAGAGGAATGGCCGTCGGGCAAGAGCGGCACATACTGCTCGGCGATGCTCTTTCGAAAGCAGCGCAACCCGGAGTTCAGGTCAGGGATCCGGACGCCGGTCAGGTAGCTCGCCAGCCCCCGGATGAAGGCCTTGGCCGGCGCCCGCAGCCATGGCCAGGTCCCAGCCTCCCGCACGCGCGCGCCGACGACCATGTCGTTGCGGGCCATCGCGTCCAGCAATCGTGGGATCTCGTGGTTGGGATAGGTCCCATCCCCGTCCGTGGTCACGATGATGTCACCGCGGGCCACGGCCATGCCGGTCTTCCGGGCGGCCCCGACCCCGGTATTGCGCTTATGGCGCACCAAGCGCGCTCGTGGGTGCCTCGTCACCACCGCCGGTGTACCGTCGGTCGAGCCGTCGTCGACCACCAGGACCTCATAGCCGCGACCGCACTTGTCCATGGCTTCAAAAATTGCCTGGAGGTCCATGCCGATGGTTGCCTCCTCGTTGTAGACAGGCACCACCACGCTGACGAACCCGTCGTGGTCAGGCACGCCCTACCAGCTCCCGGTAGATAGCCTCCATCTCGTCCACGTGGGCAGAGCGAGCGGGGAGTGTTCGGTCGAACAAGCTGGTGCGCAGCTCCTCGAGAAGACCCGGCTGCTCAACCAAGCGTAGCAAGACGCCGGCGAGGGCGTCCGCATCCCCAGGAGGGAAGAGCAGTCCTCCGCCGTCGACCCGTTCGGGAAGAGCGCCAAGGTCCGACGCAACGACCGGGACGCCTGCGGCGAAGGACTCGGCGATGACCAACGGCGAATTCTCATACCAAAGGGAGGGGACCACCAGTACGTCGGCGCCGGCAAGGATCTCCGTCACGGAGTCCCGGGGGGCCGGCCCCATGAACCGCACGGGAGTGCCCAGGGCTTCACTGGCTAGCGGCCCGGCATAGCCAGGATAGGCGGCGAGGTCTCCATACACCCGGATTTCAACCGCGGCGCCGGAGAGAACCTGGGCAGCCCGGACAAGGACATGGACCCCCTTGCTCTCCTCTATCGCGCCGAGATACACGATCCGCAATCGTGTTCCGCGTTCCCGCGAGCGCGGAACACGGACTGGCTCGTTGTCGAGGCCGAACTCGACTACCCTCAACTTCTCCGGGGGCAGGCCGTGGGCCGTGGCCAAGTCTGCAAGGAAGCTTGAGGGAGACAACAGCAGGCCGGCGGAGGCGATGGCCCGCCTGATCCGGCGTTCCCTCAGGATGAAGAGCGGCGCCGTGGCTTGAATTATCGGTGCTGGACCCACTCCCAGGCGCTCCGCCGCACAAAGACTGCAATTCAGACCGAACCGAGGGCCCGCGCAAGGGCGGCCCTGATGATCGATGAGCTGCGATTTCGGACACATGAACCAATAGTCATGGAAGGTGTAGCAGGTGGGGGTCCCGCCGCGATGCGCCATCGCGATCAAGCGCCCGGACAGGCCGAGCAGGTGGTGGAAATGGACGGCGTCTGGCTGAAAGCGGGCAAGCGACCGGGAGAAAGCTGTCTCAGTGGCCCGATTGCCAAAGGTCGTCAGGAAGGTGGCCAGCGGCCCCCGCGGGCCGCGCAGGCCGCCGGGCACCGTTTCCACGTCGACTCCATCCCAGACCCGGCGGCCCGGCTCGGGACCCCCTGAGAAAATCGCCACCTCATGACCTCGGCGCTGGAGGCGCCGGCAGAGGTCCGCGACGTAGATTTCCGTGCCCCCGACATACTCGGGCAGGAACTGGTGCACGACGTGGAGGATCTTCATTGGGACAGCACCTCACTGCCCCAATACGCGTTCATAGACCCTGGTTATCTGGGGGTAGATGCGGTCCCAGGAATAGCGCTCCTTCAACTTCTTGCGGCCATTGGCGCCGAGGCGAGTGGCCTCAGCGGGATGGGCTAGCAGGCGGCGCACAGCCGCGGCCAGGTTCGCGACATCCCCGAAGGGGACCAGCAGGCCGTTCTCTCCGTCATCCACCACCTCGGGGATGCCACCGGCGCGGGCGCCGATGACGGGTTTCGCATGGGCCCAGGCCTCCAGCAGCACCAGGCCGAAGGAGTCGACACGAGAACAGAGCACGAGAGCGGTGCACGCAGCGAGGAGCTCCCCTTTCTGCACCTCGGAGACGGCGCCCGGCAGGTGAATCCTGATCCGCTGGTCCTGGGGCAATCCCTTGTAGTAGCGAAGGAACTGTTCGCTGGCCGCGCCCGCAAGGGTCACCTCTACCTCGACGCCATCCCGCCAGAGGCTTCGGGCCGCTTCGACGAGGTGGACTGCACCCTTTTCGTAGGTGACCGCGCCCAGGAACAGGACGTTTGGAGGTGGGGCGCCGGGACTCTTGCCGGCCGGCACGTTGGAGAGCGCCCGGGCTCCATTTATGAGGATACCTCCTGGCACAGTGTGCACTTTGTCGGGTTGCAGGCCCTTCTTCAAGAGGAAGCCCCGCTCGATATCGGTCAGGGTGATCACCGCCGAGGCTTGCCGCATCAACGACAGTTGGTGGGGCATGGCATAGCCGTGCTGGACTGACGGGTCCTCGGGCGGGCCTGCGTGTAGGAAAGGGCTAACCACGTGGGGAACGCCAAGGCTGGCCGCGTAGCCCGCGGCTGTCCCCAGGATGACCTCGAAGGGGATGGCGAAGGTGTGCACCAGGTCCGGAGCGGGGCTGCAGGCGGCGAGGGCCCCCCGTAACCCCGGGAGCCAGGGCGTAAGCCGGGCAAGTGGCCAGAGCGCCCCCTCCGGCACACCGGGGACTTGGGCCAGAACGACGGTCAGGCGCCGAAGCCCGTAGTACGAGTACGGCGCCCCTGGGAGATAGCGGAGGGGCAGACGGTGCACCAGAACACCAGCCTGCTCTTCGAGGGCGGCGAGGAGCCCGCGCCGGTGGGGGTCCCAGATCCGTTCCGCCTCTCCGGCGTCAGTGGTGAGTACCGTAACCTGGTGACCGTCCTTCACCAGGCTCTCCGCCAGCTGTTGGACGTACACCTGTGCTCCCCCCATGAAGGGCGGATAGCCGATGGTGGCGAACAGAAAGCGCCGGGGCGTCACGGGCCAAGTGTACCAACACGGAACAGGGCCAACTCGGCGGTGAAAGGGATTATCCGGGCAGGCCTATGGTCGGAGGTCCGCTCCAGCTCGGGGAGCTGGAACCGCCAACGGTCCAGAAGGTCCAACTGGTAGCCGGCCAAGGCGAGATGGGGGAATGCGGAGGCAAGGTAGTACACGGACCGACCCTCGCCGGCGGCCGCGGCGATCAGGTCACGCACCCCGGCGGGCGGCGTCTCCGCTCTCAGCAAGTACGACGGCCGGCCGGCCATAAAGCGCAACGGGGCGGCAAACCTGATCCCTGCGTCATCGCCGTCAAGGAGCAGGACGGCATCGGCCTCCGTCCGGGCCGCGATGACGGCCGCGGCATCCAGCGCGCCGAGGTATTCCCGGACATCCCGCAACGCCGCAACATCGGGAACCCGAAAAGCGAGCATGAGGGCGACCAACGCGGTCAGACAAGGCGCCTGCCACCGAGGGGAGGGGAGCAGCCGAACCAGTGCAGTGAGGGTAAGCACCTCCAGCAGGATGACCAGGGGGAGCAGCGTAGGAACGAGACGGCGGGTAGCCCACATGAAGAGGGGTATCTCATCCCGGGCACCGTAGTAGTGGTGAAACAGCACCAGGTAGAAGACCCCACCAAGAAGCAGTATGACGAGGACAGGCACGACAGGGGAGGGCCATACAGAACCCAAACCGCGCCGGGGTCCCGGCCGGCCCCACTGCGCGGCGAGCACCGCCGGGGCCAGGAGCAGGAGTGCGCCGTCTAGGGGCGTCAGATAGAGTCCGTGCCACAATGCGCCGATGAGCCCCAGGTCCGGCGCTTGTGGCGGCGGCTTCAGCCCGCCAACAAGGGCAAGGAGAGTGGCTGCAAATGCTGCTCCCGTCGCGCCCGCGGGCAGCACTGTAACGCGTAAGCCTCGTAGCAGGGGCCCCTGCTCCCTCGGCCGGTCCGAAGGCCGCACTACAAACCCGCTGAGCAGGACCAGTGCGCCTGCAAGGATCGCGAAGGGCCATGCGGCCGCGATCTGGCCCGAGGCGACGGGCCATGCGAGGGTCGCGTAGTGCAGGGCAGCCACCAAACTAACTCCCAGGTAGACGCCCCAGAAGGACCGGGCGCCCTGGACGGCACGGGCCGGCCAGGCAATGCCCAGGCTTCCGAGGACCCCCAAGAGCGCCCCCTCCGTCTTCACCAGGGGCAATACGCCCAGGGCGAGACCCGAAGCGATAGCTGCAACTCGCCCACCCCCCTCGCGCCACACCAGGCCCGCCCACAGCCCGCTAAAGAGAAAGAGCTGCGCCATCTCTTCGGCGAGGGAGAGCCGGGCATGCCATAGCTCCAGGCCATTGAAGGCCAAGAGCGCCGCGCTGGAGAGGGCCGCGCCGGTTCCTGCGAGCTGGCGGACCAGCAGGAAAAAGGCCAGGACCGCCAGCGCCCCTACCACGACGGGAACGTACAAACCTGCGGCGGGCCCGCCGGCCAGGACGGCCACGCCGGTCCAGACCGCCAGCAAGAAGGGGAACTGGGTAGTTATGGCGGCACGCTCCCCATCCCAATAAAACCCGGGCTGTAGGTAGAAATCTCGTATCAGGGCCGCCTCTGCACCCGGTCCTGCCGAGGTCAGCAGAGGGTCACGCACAGTAAACCCACCCCCGGTCGATAGGACCATCCCGGTGTTGAAGTAGACTCCGGGGTCCCAGCCGCCGAGCACAAACTCACCGGGCGGCGAAAACAGGACGGCGGCGGCACCGAGCACGATCAGGGGGACGGCAGCGACCCGCCACCTGGAACGCCCTGGGAGCCGCGGCGAGACCAGGGTGAGGAACCCCCCAGCCCCGAGGCAGCTGAACACCACCGGTGTCAAGAACAGGCCGAGGTCCGCCAGGACCAGCAGCACCGCCGAAAGTCCCGAAAGCGCGATGAGGCTCCGAAGCGCGGCTTCCCCTCGAAAATTTGACAACGCCGTCACATGAAGGCTATAGTCAAAAGCAGTGAACCGGTCTACCGACACTCATAGGGACCCCAGGCCGCCAGCCGCGTGTCTGGGTCTTTTTGTATCCTGACAGGTTGCGAGGTCCATGCCCACTGCTTTTCCCCCCACTCTCAATCCCCTTTCTTTCGTCAAGCACCTCCTCCACCGTAACGGCAAGTCTCCAACACCCGAAGCCCTTCCTCTAGAGCCTCCGGCTCCCCCCAGCACCCCACCTTACGCCGGCCCTGTTCGCACGGCCGAAGTGGGCGGGGACGCCGATCCAGCCAGCCCCCGCCGCCGGCGGCGGTCGCGGCGGCGAGGGAAGAGGGAGGGGGGCGCGCCGCTAAGCGCCGAAGCTAGCCTTCCGATCATCGGTCACCCGGGTCTCTTCGGGGAAGTTCCGGTGAGCGGGCCCGTCGCTAAGGCGCTGGACGAGATGGGGTACATCACCCCGACGCCTGTCCAGGCGCAGGTCATCCCTCTCATGAAAACGGGCCGGGACGTGGTCGGCCAAGCCCAGACGGGCACTGGCAAGACGGCCGCGTTCGGCATCCCCCTGGTCGAGATGCTGGACCCAGCGGTCCCTTCGGTGCAGGCGGTGGTGTTGGTCCCCACCCGGGAGCTGGCGCTCCAGGTGTCTGGCGAGTTAGGACGGCTGGCCCGCCATCAGGGGCTCCGGGTCGTCACTCTCTACGGCGGGCAGCCCATCGTCAAACAGTTCGCGCAGTTGGACCCACCGCCCCAGATCGTGGTCGGCACTCCAGGCCGGGTGCTGGACCACCTCGGGCGGCGCACCCTCCGGTTGGACTCGGTCAGAGTGGCCGTGCTGGACGAGGCCGACGAAATGCTGGATATCGGGTTCGCCCCAGACATGGAGCGGATCCTGCGAGTGACGCCGAAAACCCGCCAGACGACACTCTTCTCGGCGACCATGCCTCCCTTCATTGTCCGGATGATCCATAAGTACCTGCGGGAGCCCACCTGGGTGCAGATCGCGCCCGAGCAGCCGACGGTGGAGGAAGTGGAGCAGCTCTACTACGAGGTGGCTGATCGGGACAAGCTGGATGCCCTCTGCACCCTGCTCAAGGAATGGGGCGAGCTACCCCGGGCCCTCATCTTCTGCAGGATGCAGATCGGGGTGGATCGCCTCACGAGGTCCCTCCAGCGCCGGGGCTACCATGTCCAGGGGATCCACGGCGGGATGACCCAGGCGGAGCGCACCCGGACCATGAACGGGTTCCGATCGGGCGAGATCCAGGCGCTGGTGGCCACCAACGTGGCGGCCCGAGGGCTGGACATCCCGGATGTGACCCACGTGGTGAGCTACGACACGCCCCAAAACGTGGAGGAGTACATTCACCGCATCGGGCGCACCGCCCGCATGGGACGCAAGGGGACCGCTATCACCTTCGTCGCAGAATGGGACTTCGCTGTGCTGGAGCAGATCCTGGCCACCGTGGGGGGAAGGCTCCGGCAGGAGCGTTCCGCGATCTATGCCACCGTGCCGGCCGGGTAAGGCGGTTCCTGGGCCCGGCAACGCCGGCGGGGCTCCCACGGTGTGAACGAACGCCCGTCGGTGCGTTCGATACTCCTAGCGACCACAAACCCGGCCAAGGCAGCCAGGCTCCGCTGGGTGTTGGAAGGTCTGCCTCTCGAGACGAGTCTCCCCGACCAGGCCCCGGGGTTCAATCCGCCTGAAGAGACGGGCACCTCCTACGCGGAGAACGCCCGGCTCAAGGCCGTCCATGCGTCCGATGCCGCCCATGGCCTCGCTATCGCCTCTGATGGAGGGGTGGAGATACCCGCCCTGGCCGCCACGTGGAAAGGCGTTTTCACCGCCCGG